>CAYJHM010000094.1:0-8254 GCA_964369935.1 uncultured Rikenellaceae bacterium | reverse complement strand
ACTCATACTTTTTTTTAAAAAAAAAGAAAATTTTATAGTAAAAAAACGATAGTTGTTAATTATATGTATTATAAGGGGGAAATATTCTCTCGTGAAAACTGTAATAATAATATATATGGCAAACAATATAAATAAATTGTATCATTTAGCTGAGAGAGCAAAAAAACTTCTCCTTGCTAAGGATGATGAAAATGTTCAATCAGCAGACAAAGATTTTGCAGAACTTCTTAGCTTAATGCAAGATGAGGAATCAATGACAAAGGAGATAGAATTAATGCGCGAAGGTTACGCTAATAGGGATACTCAGTTATTATTAAAGCAATTAAAAGAGCGTGGCGCTACAAAGAAGAGTAGGGGAGGCTTTATTTTTAAGCTAGGAATTTCGGTTGCTGCTGTTATGTTATTGTCGTTATATATACTCAGCACTTCTACAGAGGGTCGTAGAACATATATTGCTAAAGTGTCGCCCAATGCTTATAAATATGATAAACCAGTGATAGTGTCGTCAGAGGAGACGGTTGTCATAGACAATATGGATGATGAAAGCAAAATGTATGAAATTCTCCAAACCAATAATGCAAAAGTGGTGAATTACAGCAATGCGAGCCGTATAATGGGCATCGCAGCAGCAAATAGTAAAATAATTGTACCAACAGGATATACGCAAAGTGTGATATTGTCAGATGGGACGGAGGTAACAATAAATTCGGAAAGTGAACTCACATTCCCAGCCGAATTCACTGGTAATAAACGAACAGTTGAGCTTATTGGAGAGGCATACTTTAAGGTGAAAAAATCGGATAAACCATTTATTGTTGATGTTGGTGGTACTTTTGTTAAGGTATATGGAACAGAGTTTAATATTAACGAGTTTAATGGAAGAGTAGCAACAGTATTGGTATCAGGTTCGGTGGGTGTTTGTTTGAAAAAGAGCGGTTCGAAGGAGGTTATCATTGAACCGGGGCAGCTCATTACAAACGACGAACAAGGACGATACGAAATAGAGAGTGTAGATACAAAAAGTTATACTAGTTGGCTTAATAGTGACTTTGATTACCGAGACACTCCTTTATGTGATGTGCTTACAGATTTGTCTCGTTGGTATGGTATAAATATAGAACTATCAGAGGAGGTAGATGATAACATACTGGTATCTTTGTACTCGAGGCGAGACGTGAAAAAAGATGATGTGTTCAAACTATTGGAGTTAACTAATGGATTATTATTTTTAAATGAGGGAGGAGGTAAGTATAGGTTAGAAGTAGAAAAATAGTGGCAATTTATAGCCTCAAGGAGGCAGTTGTGCAGTGAGATAAAATCGTATAGATTATCAAGAATAAAGAGTAAAAACTTAATAATGATAAAAATGACAATAAATTTACTATTAAAAGGTAGTGTAACAAAATGCGTGAGAATGTTTTTTGTGACAGCGCTAATGAGTTTAGTGTTCGCACCTTCTTTGTTTGCAAATAATGGTCACTCCGCAGCGAGTAAATATATGCAGCAAATATTAAACAAAAAGATAAGTGTAGAGGTGCAAGATGGCTCCTTTGCCGATATAATGGTTGCAATATGCAAAAAAGCTGATGCTCAATACTCTGTAAAAAGAGGAGTATCGATAGATAAAAACGAAAAATATACACTTAATAAAACAGATTATAGTGTTGAAGATATACTTAAAGATTTCCTTGCTGAAACAAAGTATGACTACACTATTACTGATAACAAAATAATAATTGTTAATCGTATCGCCCCAGTTGTAGCACAGCAACCTGAAAAGATTGAGGTTAAGGGAAAAATTATTGATGAGAATAATAAACCTGTAGTTGGTGCTACTGTACTTATTGATGGTACATCTGAGGGTGCTATCACGGATACAGATGGTAACTTCATTGTAAGAGCAAGCAATGGAAATAAAATTATAGTGTCTTGCGTTGGATATAGCGATGCTACTGCCACAGTTAATGGGGCAACTTTAACCATTACAATGCAGACAAGTGAGTTAGAGATGGGTGCTGCTGTTGTTACGGGTGTATTTAATCGTAACCAGAACACCTACTCTGGAGCTACTTCATCGTTCACTGCACAGGAGCTACAAAAAACGGGTTCGCTTAATATTATTACAGCTTTAGGTTCGCTTGACCCATCTTTTGCTATTTTAGAGAATAACGATATGGGATCTAACCCCAATGCAACACCTGATATTCAGATGCGTGGTGCAGGTTCGTTCTCTGACCTTAAAGGTAACTACTCGACAAGCCCTAATCAGCCACTTTTTATCGTTGATGGTTTCGAAAGACCTATCTCAACGGTGTTAGATATGGATATGAATCGTGTGAAGTCGATAACAACACTTAAAGATGCAACTGCTAAAGCACTATATGGTTCGAAAGGTGCAAATGGAGTTGTTGTTATTGAAACAGTGGCACCTAAGGCAGGCGAACTGCAAATATCATACAAAGTAGATCTTAACATCCAAACACCTTATTTGGCAGACTATAACCTAACAAATGCAACTGAGAAATTAGAGGTTGAGCGTCTTGCTGGTATGTATACATCGTCATCTGGTTGGCCAACCGACCAACAATCTCTAGATGAAGAGTATGCCTTAAAGTTAAATGAGGTGCTTAGAGGTGTTGATACTGATTGGTTGTCAATTCCAACACGCACAGGTGTAGGTTCAAAGCACTCTCTTGTTATCGAGGGTGGTGATGATATTCTTCGTTATAGTGTGAACTTAGCATTGAATAATATTCAAGGAGCAATGAAAGATTCGTACCGTAATACTTTCGAGGGTGGTTTTAATCTTCAATATAGATACAAAAATGTGTTATTTAAAGAGCAGTTCACTATACTTAACAACAGAGCTCAAGAGTCTCCTTATGGCGATTTTAGCGACTACGTTATGATGAACCCATACTGGAGAGCTTATGATAGTGATGGCAATTTTGTTAGAGAACTTGCAACTTACGAAAGAGATCCTCAGAGAGGATATAATGATATTGATGGAGATGGTGTAGCTGACATGGGATGGGATATTTTTAGTCCAGCGTATAATGCTTCAACTAACTACTTAAACGCAACAAACTATACAGATTTATCTAATAACTTCTACATTGAGTGGGATATTAACAGTGATTTGAAGTTAGTTGGTCGTATTGGTGTAACACAAAGAACAACTAATAATGATCTGTTCTATCCATCAAACTACGGAACACTTGAGCCACTTGATCCTTATAATTTTGCCAAAGTAGTCCCATCGGCTGCTGATGATGCATACTTTAAACGTGGTTTATACACAAAGAGCACTAACGAGTATTTTAAGCTATCTTCAGATATTACACTTAACTACTCGAAGCAGATAAATAATCATTTATTCTTCTTAAATGGTCAATACAGCATATCTACCGACAATCAAACAACAGTTAGCTATGAAGGTCAAGGTTTCTCGGATAGTGCAACACAGATAACTCAAGCGCGCCAATATAAAGAGAACTCCAATCCTTACGGAACAGATAACCGTGTTAATGAGGTGAGTGGTCTTGTGTCGGCTAACTACTCTTACGACTCGCGTTACTTTTTAGATGCTAACTATCGTATGCAAGCATCATCGCTGTTTGGAACAAATAATAGAGTTGGTCACTTCTGGAGTCTTGGAGCTGGTTGGAATCTGCACAGCGAGGCATTTATGCGTGATATTAACTGGTTAGATCAACTTAAAATAAGAGGCTCATACGGATCAACTGGTTCGCAGAACTTCTCATCATATCAAGCGTTATCAACATATATGTTCTATAATAACGACCTGTATGATAATGTGTTAGGAGCATATCTTATGGCACTTAGCAATCCTGATTTAAAGTGGCAACAGACTCTTGATACTAACATAGGATTTGATTTAAAGGTATTTAATAGATTAGATGTTACAGTTGATGTTTATGAGAAATTTACTAAAGATTTATTAACTCCAATTACTGCTGCTCCATCGCTTGGTTTCAGTACGTATGTACAGAATTTAGGTAACTCATCTAACAAAGGTATCGAGGCTAAAATTAATTATCGTATCATTATGGATGGCAAAAAAGATATTATGTTAAACGTTTTTGCCACTGCTGCACACAACAAAAATAAACTTGTTGATATTAATAATGCGCTGCAAAGTATGAATGATGCTGTTAGTGAGGGGCAGGATGATGCCGATACAAGTATTGAGGATTTAGGTGATGGTGAGTCTTCTACTCAATACAGAAAACCAAGTGTTGAGTATGCTGAGGGCGAGTCGTTAAGTGCTATTTGGGCTGTTCAGTCGTTAGGTATTGATCCAAGTAACGGTCAAGAGATGTTCTTAAAGAAAGATGGAACAACAACTTACGAGTGGGATTCTGCTGATAAAATTGTAGCAGGAGATGAACTTCCAACTGTTCAAGGTACTTTTGGTGTAAATCTTGACTATAAAGGTTTCACTGTTAATGCAATATTAGCTTACCGCTTAGGAGGACAATTCTATAATGAAACATTAGTGTCGAGAGTAGAGAATGCTGATTTACAGTACAATGTTGATATCCGAGTATTTACCGACAGATGGAACCCAGAGACTCCAGGTGAGGGCGCAATGTATAGAGAGCTTACCGTTAGACCTGGTAACACTCTTCCTACAACTCGTTTTGTTCAAGATTACAACGAATTAAAGCTATCATCTCTTAATATAGGTTACGACTTTAGAAATGCTAATTTCATTAAAAATAACTCTTTTATCGAGCGTTTTAGAGTTTCGTTCGCAATGAATGACGTGTTTAGGTTATCAACTGTTAAGACAGAGAGAGGTATATTGTATCCTTATGCTCAATCGTTTATCTTTACAGCGCAAGCAACATTCTAATCTTTAAATATAGTATTATGAGAAAAATTAAAAATAGTATAATAATGAGCTTAACACTTGTAGTGGCACTTTTTGCTACTTCGTGTCAAGATTGGTTAGATGTTAAGCCATTAAATCAAACAGATGCCTCAATTCTATTCGAAAGCGAAAATGGCTTTCAAGAGGCTTTAAGTGGTGTATATACACAAATGGCAACGGCAGCTTTGTATGGTACAGATATGACTTTTGGAGCCGTTGATGTACTTGGACAGAGATGGGATGATGTAGACCAATATTATGATCCATATTTCTCAATGATGGAGTATGATTTCGAAGCTTTAGATGTGATTACAACCTTCGACAATATATGGCAAAATCAATTTACAGCTATTGCTCAATTAAATAATATATTAAGCTATATTGACGAGAAAAAAGATGTATTTGAGTCGGAGGTAAATTATAACATAATCAAAGGAGAGGCTATTGCTCTACGCGCATTCCTTCACTTTGATGTTTATCGCCTATTCGCTCCTTATGGTGATGCCGCTGATGGTAAAAAGTGGATTCCATATATTGATGAGTTTACTTATAACATTACAGCATCATCAACAAATGAGGAGTTTATTGAGAGGGTATATGAGGATATTGAGGAGGCTTTAGAGTTACTTAAAAGCGATTATATCTACACTAACCAAGAATCTGATGATGTATATTATCAGAACAGACACTTTCATCTTAACTACTATGGTGTTAAAGGTTTAGAGGCTCGTATTGCTCTATATAATGGCGATAATCAACGTGCTTACGATGCAGCTAAGGCAGTTATTGCAGTACAGAGCGAAACAAAATTTCCGTTTGTTACTTCTGCCGATGCAACGGCAAGTAATAAAAGCTTGCTTGATAGAACATTCTCGACAGAGCATCTATTCTCTCTAAATGTAAGAAAACTAGGCGACCTAATTGAAGGAATATTCGTTGATGTATACGATGATAACAGATTAATCACAAGAGAGCAACCAGAAGATATATTTGAAGGCTTTCAGGAGTATCGCCGTCAATATTTCGAAGTGGTTGATGATATTTCGGATATGTATACTAAGTACTCAACAATAGGTAAGAACGGTCAAAGGATAGCTCTTATTCGTATTTCTGAGATGTATTATATAGCTGCCGAGACTGCCTCATCGATTCCAGAGGCTGTTGGTTATCTTAACACCATTCGTGTAAATAGAGGTATACCTCAAGATAACAATATCCCTACAACTATCACAAGTGAAGTGCTAAGAGATGAGATTCTTAAAGAGTATAATAAAGAGTTTATTGGCGAAGGGCAAATGTACTTCTACCACAAACGAATGAACTCGGCAAGTATTAGCACTCAAGCAGCTCCTATTAAGTATGTAATACCTATTCCTGATATCGAGATAGAGTATGGTTATAGAGAGAAATACTACACTGAAGAAGATGGTGAATAGTAATTTTATAATATCATAATTAAATTGAATTATGAAACCAAGCATAAATTTATTGTAATTAATTCACCCATAGGTGATTATTATAAATTTGTGTCTGAGTTACATAGGATATTTGAAAACAAATTATAGACGTATGAAAAGATTTAAATATATTTTAACTGTTCTTGCAGTATCAACCTTGGGTTTAACAGGTTGTTCGGAGGATGTGATTGAGCTATATTCGGGCCCAAAAGCTGTGAGAGTAGATATTGATGGTAGTGATGATGGAGTTTTAACACACTCTTTTGGATTTGATAACGATCAAAATTTTACTTATAAAGTCGAGCTAACTCTTTCGGGGTTTAATGTTGATTACCAGCGCGAGTTTAAAGTAGAGCTAACTGGTACAGCTGTAGAGGGGACAGATTTTACAATGCCAACAACAGTTACTTTGCCAGCTGGTGCATGTTCGGTAGAGGTTGATTTAGTATTAAATCGCCCTACTGAAGAGAAAGAGTTAATTATTACGGTTGTTAATTCGGGTGATTTTGTAGTTGGTAATCCAGGTACTGTAAAGGTTATTTATAATGATGATGTTCCATCAGAATGGGTAAGTACAAGCTGGTATTATAACTATTATTTAGGAGATCCATCGCAAACTAAGAACCTATTTGTTCACGATTTAACTGGTAGTGCCGATTTAGGAAGTCATGGATGGAGCGTATTTAAACAATTCTCAGCATATTTCGAGGGTAAAGTAGCGGAGTATAACCGTGATCCTGCTGCTTTTGCAGTGAAGTATAATATTGTACCTGCTGATAAGTATGGCCCTGCACCTATGACCGATGAGAATGGCGAACTAGTAAAATTTAAACCATAATAGGTTTTGTAGTTAAATAGATTTTTACAAACAAATTGAATAAGTATGAAAAATATATTGAAATACGCATTAGTCCTAATGTTATCAGCTGCTGCGATTAGCTGTAACAAGGATAGTAATGTAGGTGATATAATTGAAATACCAACTCCAACACTCGATACTCTTACTGTTAAGATTAACGATGTGCATTTTGGCGGGTTTGAGTTGGATGAGATTGTAGTGGTAGAGAAAGGAGATAAAATTACTATTGAGGTTCCAGATCCTGTATTGTCGGATTCGGATTTTAATGCCAAATATAGTTGGACAATTTTTAATAGTAATGCAAAGAAAGTAACTCTTCCTGATGGAACGGAGGGATATCTTCCACCAGTTGAAATAGGCACAGAACGTACTTTAGAGTTTATTCTAGACGAATCGCCAGATGAATACACTATTGCCCTAGAGGTTATTAACGAAAATAATGATTCGAGGCACTATGTAACTTGCGAGTTCCAGGTAGCGTCGGTGTTTGGTATGTTTGTTCTATATGATGATGTTAATGGCGGAAACTATGGTTTCTTTAAATCAACCGAATTATTCCCTGATGTTGCTGAGTCGAAAATGGGTGTTGGTTTTGATTTATACCCAGGTACATTAAATAATCCAACGGGTATATATAACAGATATCCTTACTCAGGTAATGTTATAGTGATTGTTGAAGAGGATAATTTTATAGAGATTGATTATGATTTATTAACAGTTAATACCGATAACTACTTAGATAGATTCTTACTTCCTATTGATTTTGAGTTTAATTGCGAAGTTATCAATCCTGGGTTAAATAGAACAGATCAGATGATAAACAATGGTCGTTTATTCACGGCTTGGTATGCAGGTGGTGGTACAACAACATACGTATCTCCTCTTGGTGACGACGATTCACGATATGCTCCATTTGTTGTAAATGCAATAGGTACTCACATATTGTACAACAAAAACCTTAAACGATTCGAGAAGACAGACTATTGGGGTGGCTTAGGTCAATATGATGCAACAGCTAATGACGTAGTTATAGGTATGGAT
>CAYJHM010000093.1:7535-8348 GCA_964369935.1 uncultured Rikenellaceae bacterium | reverse complement strand
TACATTAAATATAGGAATACCTCTCTTTTTTGCTTTGTTATAGGTGTACATAGTACCACCTCGTTTACCATCATAGTAGCATACTAGGGCGGTAGAGTGATCTAATAAATAATCGTTTCTACGTAAAAATTGATAATCTCCTTTATAATTTTCATCTAGTACTATTAACTGATCGGCATTACTACACACATAGCTATATTGTTCTTTTTCAGTAGTGGTGTATCTACTATCTTGACCTTTGAACGGAATAACAATAATTAATTTAACCGAAGGATGGATTTTACGTAGTTCTAACACCTGTTCGGCAGCAATTAAATCAAACCCAACAGCACCACCACTTAAAAAGGTGTTAAATCCATTATTATATAACATCTCTATAGTATCGTAACACCTTTGTGATAGTTCTGAAATAGCCTCTTTAGTAGCCATATTACCCATTTTAGATGTGCGGTAGCCTGTAAAAGCAACTGTTCGTGCTATTTCAATTGTTGGATTATTAAATAACATATCTAATATATTACACCTCTCTTATTAAATATCATATAACCAAAACTTATTACCCAGTAATTACGTTTACTAATATCTATATCAAACCTATTATAAGATAAAGCGATTGGACCAACAGGCGATTGATATACAACTGATAGAGCAGTTATATATCTCAGTTTTTCGGTTATATTATCAAGTTTAAGAATTTCTGGTTTATATAAAAATACCCCTCCTTTTAAATATATCTTATCATTAAGTGATAATATAGGCATAGTACCAATTCCTATAAATGAATTAGATTGAAAATATGAAAGGAATAAAGTT
>CAYJHM010000093.1:0-7525 GCA_964369935.1 uncultured Rikenellaceae bacterium | reverse complement strand
TAATTAACATAGTCACTTCCTAAATGAGGAAGATTAGTGTAGCTAGCAGATACAAGATAACCTAATGAAAGGTAGCGGTTGAAATTAAAATATTGCTCTCTACTATACGATACACCAAACCATTGCTGATTAGCATTATATATTATATTCTCACTATTCTCTTTATACGCAGGTTCGGTCACCTCGCTGTTAGCCATAGTAAATGAACCACTTAACGAATTTTTTAATCCTGAAGTGGCATACACAGGGAAATTAAAGGTATTTTTATCTATACCGAAATAGAAGTTAGAGTATAATATTCGTGCTCTATTATTAGGTCGTTCGGCATCTACCACCACCTTTTCAGCAAACGATACAACATCACGACCAATAGCAGCACGGAAAATAGCTCTACTATTATTAAATAGCTTAAATCCTAGCGATGAACTTACATATATATCAGAAGACGAATAGTTTGCTACATCACTCTGCGAATTGTAAGTAAGTTGTTGATTATTTGCTCTTGCATAATCAGTGTAGCTATAAATAATACTATTTTCGAAAAAGAAAGAGTTATTTTTAGTATAGAACGTATGACGTGACGAACCATTTATGGCACTATAAAACGAACCAATATAACTATCCAACGAGTAACTACCCTTGATTTTATCGCTTGTATTATATATAAAACCAAGAAAGGCTTGATTAATAGAGGCAGATGAGATATTTAGTCCACCCTCTATTTTAAAGCTAGGTAGAGCACTCATTTCAACATCTAAATCAAATAATCCGCTCTCTTTTGAGTATTTAGCATAAGGGAACGAAGTATCCATATCTCTATCTAAAACAGTACGGAAATAGACACTTTTAAACTCTTCAAATGTGTAAGAATTTTTACTTGATCTACTGCCCCTTATATTTCTTCTTTTTGTGTCTATAAATATCGTATCATTATCTAAAGTGTCGCGTATTGTACTAATTGTTTTAAGCTGTTCCACACTCTCGCCTGAGAAATGTAAGATAGGTAAATTAGATTTATAACGCATACGCTTTGCTGCAATTTCATCTACACTAACACTTCGTTTTACACGGGTTTTTAACGAATCAATCATATCTAAAGTTTCGTTGTAACCCATCATAATTGCAGGCATAGGGTTTCCATAATCAAGAATACCAACATCTACACTACGCCCTAATACTATCCCTTCACTTTCGGGTATGTCATAGTTTGTGCTCTGCATAACCATCAACTCCACCTGCCCCGCTATATTATTGGGCGATGCGTTACTAACATTATCTACACACCTACTACCTATGATAAAATCGGGGTTGAAATCAATTTTTAATGCCTCCCAAGGGAAGTTATTATACATACCTCCGTCATACAGAATCATTTCATCTTTAATAACTGGCGAGAAAACAATAGGAATGGCCATACTGGAGCGGATAGCCTCGGATAAATCACCCTCACGCCATATATACTCCTTTTTTTTGCGTACATCAACAGCTACACACCTAAAAGGAACAAATAACTTATTAAAATCACCTTTAGCTAAGGTTGATGCTGGTGTATAGAATGCAAGCAGCTCTACATCTAGCTGTGTTGTGGGAACAAGGCTTGAAAGGTTAATAATAGATGATGTTGGGGATGCACCTACCGCCCCTACTAAATCGTATGATTGCTTCTCTTCGCGGCGGCTACTTAATAGTTGCTTAAGATTAATATTTGCAGAGAAGAGCGACGGTGTTCGCCTACTTTTACTGTAATACTCGTTATACTTCTCATCTATTTTCGATGATATCCATTTCTCTACATCACCCGAAGAGACAATCTCAACCATCTCATCAGGCGAGAATCCAGCAGCATAAAATCCAGCAACAATTGCGCCCATCGAGGTACCTGATATATAGTCGATAGGAATTTCGTTCTCCTCAAGCGCTTTTAATACCCCTATATGGTACATACCTTTTGCCCCTCCACCACTAAGCACAACACCTACACTCTGCCCTGTGACGCTGCGGAGTGTGACAAAAAGAAGTAGAAAAACCAATAATCCTCTCATATAACTTGAAAACAAAATAATTAGTGTGTTGTTTTGAATCTTACACTTTTTTTTCTATCTTTGCAATCTATAACTAAAGCATTAAAACTGTCTATTATTATGAACACAAAAGTAGTCAAAATTTTGATATTAATGCCTCTTTTGGCAATCTTTTTTTTTGGTTGTAACAATTTCCGCACCGCAAAGGTAGGTAAGGGTTACTCTTATATTGCAGAGATAAGCACAAATCATGGCGATATTGCTATTCACCTACTTAATGAGACACCTATCCATCGTGATAATTTTGTTGCGAAAGCTGATAGTGGGTTCTATAACGGTTTAATGTTTCATAGGGTTGTAAAAGATTTTGTTATTCAGATTGGCGACTCGTTAACTCGTGATAGATCTCCTGAGGCTAGAGATAAATATAATAAAGCTGAAGAGACAAATAAGATTAAAGCAGAGATTATAGACACAATTTACCATATAAACGGAGCGGTGGGTGCAGCACGTGATAATAATCCTGAGAAGGCTTCTAGCACCACTCAATTTTATATTGTAAATTCGCCTCTAAGTGATAGGTTAGATAACTACCTTAGTAAAAAGTTAAAGAGCGGAGATTTTACCTCAGAGCAGGTAGAGAGTTATCGTGCAGCTAAGGGGGGTACCCCTCATCTTGATGGTGGTTATACAGTTTTCGGTTATGTTGTTAAGGGTATGGATGTTGTATCATCTATTTGCGATGTAGAGGTTGATAAAGCAAGTATTCCGCTATCTCATAATGAACCAGAGATTGAGAGTATAAATATTAAAGTAGTAAAAGATAAGAAAATTAAAAAATTATATAGTGATGGAGAGTAGAATTAATAGCTTATTGGTTGAAGTAGAGGGATTTAAACCTAATACATTAGATGATATAGAGCAGTTCAGAATAAAAATGCTTGGAAAAAAGGGCGAAATAACAGCTCTGTTCGATGAGTTTAAAGCTCTTCCTTCGGAGGGGAAAAAGGCTTTTGGGCAACCGATAAACAAGTTAAAAAGTGCTGCATTAGAGAGAATAAACACTCTTAAAGAGCTTCTTGATAGTGTTGAAACAGTAGCAGACTCATCTATGGATATGACTGCGCCTGGTAGTAACGATAATATTGGTTCGCGCCACCCTATCTCGATAGTTAAGAATACCATTGAAGAGATTTTTAAGCGTTTAGGTTTTACAACAGCCTCAGGTCCCGAGATAGAGGATGATTGGCACGTGTTTTCGGCTTTAAATTTCCCTATGGAGCACCCAGCTCGTGATATGCAAGATACATTCTTTATCGAGAAGAATCCAGATGTCCTGCTTCGTACACATACCAGCTCGATTCAGGTGCGCACTATGGAGACACAAAAACCACCTATTAGGGTGATATGCCCCGGTAGGGTGTTCCGTAACGAGGCTATCTCTTATCGTGCACATTGTATTTTCCATCAAGTGGAGGGTTTATACATTGATAAAGGAGTGTCGTTTGCCGATATGAAACAGACAATTTTATACTTTGCAAAAGAGATGTTTGGTAAAGATTCCGAGATTCGTATGCGACCATCATACTTCCCATTTACTGAACCATCTGCCGAGGTTGATGTATCGTGTAATCTATGCGGTGGTAAGGGTTGTAATGTGTGTAAATATACTGGTTGGTTAGAGATTATGGGTTGCGGAATGGTTGATCCTAATGTGTTAGAGTCTTGTGGTATCGACAGTAAGGAGTATAGCGGCTACGCATTTGGAATGGGTGTAGAGCGTATTGCAATGTTACGATATAAGGTTAAGGATTTACGTTTGTACTTCGAAAATGATGTGCGATTCTTGCAGCAGTTCGAGTCTACTTACTAGTGGTTATGTTATTAAAAAAGCATATAAAAAAAGTGATGTGCTACCTACTTTTGTTGGTAGCACTTACTGCTATATGTGGCAATGTTAATGCTCAGTCAATCAAAACGTTAGAGCAAGATATAGATATTTTACGAAAGAAAATTGAACTTGCCGAAAAGATGCTCGAAAGCAAAGGTAGTCAAGAGCAAGTAAACTTGCGTCAAATATCACTTTTACGTACGCAGATAGATAACCGTAAGGCTATTGTGGCCAATATGGATAGGCAGAGTGCTATTATGCGTAGGCAGATAAATACTAACAGTAAGAGTATTACCAAATTAGAGACTGAACAGCAACAATTACGAGACGAGTATGGTAAGTTGATGGTTATAGCTTATAAAAATTACCTCTTTAATAATTCGCTGTTGTTTCTTTTCTCTGCTAATGATTTTAACGATTTACAGATTAGAATTTATTATCTTAAACGATATAGTGATGCTCGTTTTAGTCTATCGCAAGAGCTAGATAAAAGAGCAGAAATGATTGACAAAGAGACTGATTCATTGGCAGTTAAAAGAACTAATTTAGAACAGGCACTAAAGGCAACAAAAGCAGAAATTGCAACTCTTGATAGCGATAATAAAAGATATAATCAAGCGTTAGCAGCTATACGCAAAGATAAGAATAATTTAGCGTCTCAGATAAGGCAGAATCAAACAACTATACGTAATCTTCAAAACAAGATTAGAGAGATAGTTGCTGAGGAGGCAAGAAAGGAGAGGGAGAGGCTTAAACGTGAGAGTGAGGCTAAGCGTATGGAGCATATGGCAGAGTCTACGGAGTTTGCCAAGTTTAAAGGAAAGTTACCAGCTCCTACATCGAAAGGTGTAATTGTAGAGCGTTTTGGTAAACATCCCCACCCCGTTCAACGGAATTTAATAGTTGAAAATAAAGGTATTAATTACGAAGTGCCAAAGCGTTCAGAAGTTACTTCGGTATTTAATGGGATTGTTACAAAAATATTCTTTTTTCAGGGTCTTAATAACTCGGTGATGGTGCGTCACGGCGAGTACTTTACCACCTACTCGGGATTGACAAAAGTTGATGTAGAGGTAGGTGATAATATCAAGGTTGGTCAAACAATTGGAACAATAGATAGTTCGAACCAGATACTACACTTCGAGCTATGGAAAGGGGCGGTAAACCAAAACCCTGAATTGTGGTTGAAAAAATAGTATCGTTCCACGTGGAACAAGATAATTTTAGCAAATGGAGATAAATTATTTTAGCGAAGATATAGAGTTTTCGCTTACAGACAAGCAAGCCACCTCGGAGTGGATTGCTAAATCGGCACATAACGAGGGTGTGCAAGTTGATGAGATAAGTGTTATATTCTGTTCGGATAGTTACCTTTTGGATATGAATAGAATGCACTTAAATCACGATTACTACACCGACATAATAACGTTTAACTACAATGAAGAGGGGGAGGAGCTTGTAATAGCGGGCGACCTTTTTATTAGTGTTGATAGGGTTAAAGAGAATGCTCAGGAGTATAGCGTAACTTTCGAGGAGGAGTTAAATAGGGTGATAATTCACGGTGTTTTGCATCTTGTGGGGTATAACGACGAAACTGATATTGAAAGGGCTGAAATGCGCCAAAAAGAGGATTATTACCTAGGTTTAAAACAGAAGTAGATATTGTTATGATAGCAGAGTATGATATAATTGTAGTAGGAGGTGGCCATGCTGGTTGCGAAGCGGCATTGGCTGCGGCTCGTATGGGTTCAAAGACACTCCTAATTACTATCGATATGACAAAGTATGGAGCTATGTCGTGTAATCCAGCAGTTGGAGGTGTTGCAAAGGGTCAAATTGTACGAGAGATTGATGCTCTTGGGGGTGAAATGGGAATCATTACCGATAAATCTACTATACAGTTTCGAATGCTTAATTTATCGAAAGGGGCAGCTATGTGGAGCCCTCGTGCGCAGTGTGATAAATTCAAATTTTCGGCTCTATGGCGCGAGACTCTCGAGCGTTGTGATAACCTATATTTATGGCAAGATAATGTAGTTGAATTGCTTATTGAAAATAGCCTGATTTGTGGCGTTAAAACAGAGTATGGAATAGAGTTTAAGGCAAAGGCTGTTGTGCTTACAAATGGAACCTTTTTAGGGGGTAAAATCCATATAGGCGAGGCTCAGGGCGAAGGAGGTAGAATGGGTGATCGTAGTTCGTATGGTGTGAGCGAGCAGTTACGAAGTTTAGGGTTTGAGGTTGATAGGATGAAGACAGGTACACCTGTTAGGCTTGATGCTAGAACAATCGATTTTTCGGTTATGACTCCTCAGTATGGAGATGCTATCCCAAGTAAATTTTCGTATCTTAATAGCTCTAAAACGGTAGAGAAACAGTTACCTTGCTATCTGGTTTATACCTCAATTGATGTGCATCAAAAGTTGCGTGAGGGGTTCAGTAGGTCGCCTCTTTTTAATGGTAAAATTGTGGGTAAGGGCCCTAGATATTGTCCAAGCATCGAGGATAAATTAAAGGTTTTTGCAGATAAAAACGAACATCAGTTATTCCTCGAGCCTGAGGGCGAGTTTACAAACGAGTACTATATTAATGGTTTCTCTTCGTCGTTGCCGTGGGAGGTTCAGATAGCTGCTTTACGTATGATAAAAGGTATGGAGAAGGTGGAGGCTTACCGCCCAGGATACGCTATTGAGTACGACTATTTTCCGCCCACACAACTGCACCACACACTAGAGACAAAGGCAGTTTCGGGGCTCTATTTTGCTGGTCAAATTAATGGCACCACAGGTTACGAAGAGGCCGCAGCTCAAGGGTTGATTGCAGCTATAAATGCTCATCAAAAAATTGTGGGTAAACAGCCATTTTACCTCTCTCGTGATGAGGCTTACATAGGTGTTTTAATTGATGATTTAGTAACTAAAGGGGTTGATGAGCCTTATCGAATGTTTACAAGTAGGGCTGAATATCGTATTCTTTTGCGTCAAGATAATGCCGATTTACGCCTCACAAAAAGGGGGTACGAACTTGGGTTAGCTAACAAACAACGTTATGATGAAGTGGTTGAGCGAGAGCGTCAAATTGTTGTTTTACAGAACTTTATAAACAGTTATAGTGTTGCTCCTAGCGAGATAAATCCATATTTCGAGAGTATTGGGCAGTCGTTATTAACCCAAAAACGTAAGCTTTATGATATAGCAATTCGTAATGGAGTAACATTAGAGGGGCTAATTACAAATATTAAAGATGCTGCTGTTATGATTGAAGAGAATTCGATTTGTGCTGAGGTTGTTCAGAGGGTTGATATTTTACTTAAATATGGCGGTTATATTGCTCGTGAAAGAGAGTTGGCAGATAAGATGATACGGTTAGAGGGTATAAAAATCAGGGAGGATTTTGACTATCATTCGATAAGCTCTTTGTCGATGGAGGCACGAGAGAAATTATCAAAAATTAGACCTTCAAGTATAGGTCAAGCATCACGAATTTCGGGTGTTTCCCCATCCGATATAAATGTGTTATTGGTATATTTTAATCGATAATTTTAGTGTGCACTACCCTGGGAGATTCCCTAAATGCAAAACACCTGACTTACAATCTGTTAAAATAACTAAAA
>CAYJHM010000092.1:0-8455 GCA_964369935.1 uncultured Rikenellaceae bacterium | reverse complement strand
GAGAATATTCTCAAAATGGGGGTAATGTTTTTTTGTATATTCGTTATTACGTACTATAAATCGGATTATCTAAATTAAATTGCTACGCAGCGAACTATCCCTTTAGTTGGCGAAGCAAGATACAGATTATCTTTACCATCTACAATCATTGGGATATACGAACAACCTTTTACCATTTCTTCGATACCAGCGATTACTTTAGCGCCCTCTTTCGAGAATACTTTTACACGTGTAGGATCTTTCTCAACGGTAACAATAGCTCCATTAGATAGGTAAGCAACACTTACAGGGTTACAACAACCATGAAAAGCACTTACATCCTCGCCACGCGAGCCAAATGCTAGTTGCTGTTTACCTGTCATATCATATTTCTGAACACGGAACGCCCCTAGGTTTGCAACAAGTAGTTCATTTTTATCGTTCACATCAAAATCAAGAATACCGCAGCACGGACGCATATCTTTCACCTCAGCCTCTTGTGTTCCTGTCGTTGCGTTGAAAATATCTATTCCACGTCCACTCATATCGGCAACCATTAATTTACCACTTGCAGCACGCGCGCCTGTTGCGTGTTTAATTCCATTAAGGGCAAACGAGCCTAACTTGTTACCATCTGCACTGTATTTATCACAACTATAAGCAACTATCTCTTTACGCTTAGATTTACGACCTCTATACTCAACCTCAACCTCTTTCTCTTCAGGTACAAGCACAAATATATTATCATTTTCGTCTACCGCTAGAGTACTAGGTACTGCTGTTGTTGATGCAGCGAATGATTTTATCAGCTTCCCATTTCCATCAATGATAGCTATTGTTTTATCGTTGTTCAGAGCAACTAAATTACCATTTTTTAGTACTCCAAGATATTTTGCACCTTTAAATGCTGCACCATCAAACTTGTTGTCTACCTTGTATGACACATTTGATGCTGTAATTGCCTCTGACACTTTCACATCAACATTTTCTGTCATTTTTTTACGTAAGTCTGTAATGTAACTACATTTAATATCAGAACTAAGCATTGCCAACAACTCCTGTGTTTTCTCTTTAGTGGCTCCATAAGTGTTTGTATAGACCAAATATCCTGAGTAAAACGCCGATGGGTTCTTTTTAATGAACTCCACCTCTATTTTTTCGCGAGCAGCAGTTATCTGCTCATCCGTCATATTTGGATTTTCTTCCTTTAGTTGTTTATAACTTCTATCTAATTCGGCCAGATGTTCAGCTGCTGGCGTTCCCTCTAACTTCACTATATTAAGCATTGAAAGAGTGCGTGTCTCACCATCAGGAAGCGCAAGTTCACGACTTCCCACCTCACCTTCAAAGTTAATTGTCCCATTTTCGATAAATAATCTAAATGGCATACCAACACCATCCACCCCTAAGTGCACCTCATCGGGCTCGTTAACTGATTTGCCACTAAATGAAAATTTATCATCTACGGCCGTCGTCTCTAAAAACCCCTTTTCTACACCAGGCACATTACTAAGATAGACTTTCTTCGACCCTATCCCTTTAACAGAGCCATTAATAACCCATCCCTCTACTTTTTCCTCACCACCGCAAGATACGATAATCGCTAGTAGTGCGATTGCTCCAAATAATTTTTTCATACGTTTATAATTTGTTTTTCATTTGTCGTATGTAACGTAGCAAAAAATTATAATAATTATTATAATTTTTTGCTACGTTACATAATAATACTTTAATTTTATTTTCTTTAAGATTACAACTTAATCTCTCCTGTAGTAGCAGGAAGTCATCCCCCAGCATCACAGCACTGATAAGTATACTTTACTGTTATATCTTTACTCGAAACATCTCCATTAATAAATTGTACAAATGTAACATCATTAGTGTAACGAGTAGTTCCAGCAAGCGTATACGGCTCGTCAGATGGTAGAATACTAGCACCTAATGTTACACCGTCGGGTAGAGAGTACTCGAACTTTGTTTCGGTATAAGCATCTTGCTCTGAAACTATCGAATAAATATGGAACCCATCTAAAATTTTCACTCGTGTAACTATTGCCTGTTGCCCACCGTCGTAACGAACAAGTTTCGAACTAAAAGCAACTGGATTACTACTTGTTAATTTTGGGAATTTCATATCACGAGTGGCGATATATGTTGCCTTTGCACGATAACTATTTCCTTCTACGGTTGGGTCGTTGCTATTAACTAAATATATCCATCCTCCCGACTCGGTAAAATAGAGCATACTTTTATTTGTATCATACCACTCTCTCCACTGCTCTACATTCTCGAATGTACACAGTGTATATCTATTTAATATACGTTTAGCCATAGCGATATCTTTACCGCTCTCCCATAACGCAATAGCTTTATCAAGTAGTTGATGATTCATCACCGATGTTTTCAGACTCAGAGCATCTTTATCAAGTTCAAACCCTACAAAATCACTACTTGCATAAAGATAGTCTTGATTTTCTATTAAAAAAGCTCTCATCTTATCAGCATCCGCACCAAATTGTCTAAGTGCGCCTACCGCATATTTTTTTACGTAATTTTCCCACGATGTTGGTTTATAGACAATAGGCTTACGACTAATTTTCTCCAGTTCAAGCTTTGTTAATTTCTCCCCTTTGGCCTGCCTCTCTTTTGCTTTTTTATACTCATCTGCCTGCTTAGCATAAAACTCTCTATGAAATGTCTCTGAGCTCTCGTGTCGTTCACGGGTTAGATAGTGAAGAATATCCTTAATATAGTTCTTACTTACCAATTGAACATTATATTTGCGAGAGATTATTTGCTTCCCTTTTAACCCTGCGGTGTATGCAACTGCATTGGCAAATACCACCTTTGCTTCATCTGTCATATGCCTAGGTGAAGCAGTAAATCCCCATAAGAAAAAATTACCATGACGACCTAACGCTATGGCGTCAGGTGATTTAGTAGATTCGCCTGCCGAGATATATTCTGTATCGGGTAACCCCTTAAAGCCACCTGGGCGAGATACCATTCCAATACGTAGTAGTGGATTAGTAAAGTAACTATCCGTTTGTACCTTCCACATATCCATCTCTTGTGGAATAGTCTCATCAAAATGATATTGATAACTAAATGCCTCTTTAGGAGTTGCGTGTTTAGCTATTGTAATTTTTGTTTTAAAAGGCCCCTTAAATATGGCGTGTGTAGTGTCTATTGAGTGCGCCCGCGCACCAAGACAAAGTCAATACCAATCAAACATCGAACCGACTGCACGACCATTTAATTCTGCTGTCTCACCAATAAATAGTGCAGGGTGGTTAAACTCTTCGCTCAGTACTCTATCACTAAAATATTTCACCTTCCCATCATAAAATTCACTTTGCCCACGTTTGCTATAAGGCTTTATTCTGCTATCAAAAATGGTGACATCGTAATTCGCACTCATACTCTCCGAATAGTTGTCTCCCATAACACTATCAACCTCAGTAAAATAATTAGACAATAAATCAACGAACGAATTTGCACGTTTTTTTATAGTGTCGGCAGTTATTTCAACATCAGCATGGCGATTATAATCACTTGTTCCCCCTACGTATAGTACTCTAAGATTTTGTTTAGTTACATTTGTCTTTTGTTCAACTGCACATCCTAGAAATGACAAAAATATAACAAATATCAAGACCGAATTCTTCATAATCATTTATTTAATTGGGGTGCCATATTGGCACCCCAAATTCATTTTTTTACTTATTATCCTTAATGTTTGGATTCAAATTCCTAATATACAAAGGAATTGATATATAATACCCTTTGTCGCCTGGTGCTAAAGTAAACTCCTCACCCGATGAATTTACACGTTTAAATGTAGGTATTGAACGCCCTTCAACGTGGTAACGCTTTAAATCAAACAGATAGAGTCCACTAAAGCATAACTCTCTGCGTCTCTCCTCACTAATTATTCTTAATGCCTCATCTTTCGATGTAGGAGTAGGCAGATCAGTGTGGTTTTTAATTCTATTTCGTCTAAGAGTATTCACATCAGCAATAGCCTTTACAAGATCGTCTGTTTTAGCATAACACTCAGCCCTTACTAACAGCATTTCAGGAGTACTAACAAGATAATTTGTCTCTTTTAAATCAAAATCATACTCAACATAAGGAGCTGGCATTGTATTAGTTATCTGTTGAAAAAATTCGTAACGTCGGTCATTTTGCAGGTCATACAGTGCCAATAATTCAGGAGTATAGCCTAGTATAAACAGATAACCTCCGGGCTTACAACCCTTATGCCATAAATTCTCCATATCTGAAACACCATATGGACGTGAGAGACCTTGCGACACCTCACTTCTATCAGTGAATGTGTTGTAATCATACACAAAATCGTATTTTGTCAAGCTCTCATTTGCATAGGTCAAGGCAGTGCTTGCATCACCTTTATACATATACAATTTAGACAACAGCCCTGCAATTGCTGGTCTTGATGGACGCATATTATTTTTACTAATCGCGTCGTCTAACATTTCGTGTGCTGTTTTAAGTTCACTCTCAATAAAATCATACAGTTGCTCGACTGTTGCATTTGTGTATGTCTCTTCCATGTTAGTGGTCAATACCAATGGAACAGTAAGGTCAGTGGCGGCAGTTGCTGGGTTATATGCAGGTGCATAATGATTAACTAACAGCCAATAGTGACTAGCCCTTTCGGCAATAGCATCTCTTTTAGCTAGCGTCCTCACACTCTCAGTACTAGTTCCAAGCACTGCATTATCAATATTCTCTAGTATAATGTTACACTTATGAATATTGGCATACATCTGATTATAAAAGCCATCTTGCTCATCCTCTCTATATCTATCCTCTGGCCAAAAATACTCTCTTGACTCATTGTCACTCCACACCTCGGGGTCCATATAAAGTACTAGCGAATTACCATCATTAAAGCCATTTAACATCATATCATAGTCGGTAACAGATTGAGGAATCACTATCCCCGTTGGCACTACATCTAAAAACCCTTTACACGAGGTAAAAGATAATAGCCCAATAATTATATAAAATATACGTTTCATATCTCTTATTTTTAAATTTTTAAACATATTCTCAATTACAATGTTAAATTAACACCGAAAGTAAATGTTAGTGGATTTGCAAAACCTAGCTGATTTTCTCCATCAGTGTAGTACACAGCTGTTGGGTTTATATTCTTCTCGTTGAAGTTAATTGTTAAAGCATTTTTAACTTGCAAGCGCAATGTAGCCTCTTGTATGCCCACCTTTTTTAACCAATGCTGCGGAACTTTATAATCTAGGTTGATATCTCTAAGTTGAATATACCCAGCGTTCAGCACATTAATATCAGCATTAGAGTAGAAATCATAGTAGAACATCATATCATACTTTGAGTAAGCCTCCATTCTAGGGATATTGGTTGTAGCTTCATCACCCGGATTTTTCCAGTAGTTCTCCATTCCAATATACATATTCTTGCTACCTGTAATCGGGTCACCAGGATTACCATTAATAGTTGGGTCTCGCATCACATTTCCAAACTGATAAGAGATATTAAGCCCCAATGAGAAATTCTTATAATTAAAAGTGTTCATTAGAGATCCATAGTATGGTGCCCTATAAACACCCATATACTTATAGTCGTCTTTATTAAATCCAAGATCACGGTAAAATGTTTCTTCGCCATCTTTATTATAGACCATAGGGTAACCCTCACTATTTAGACCTGCCCACTGATAGGCATAAACTGCATCTAGTGGATACCCCTCCAGAGCAGTACCTCCATACGATGATAGCGGATCAAATCTATATATCATATTAAATCTACTTGTTGGCTCTGCATCCGACTCAACAATCATATTACGATTATATGTAAAATTAAAGTTAATATCCCAACTAAAATGCTTCTCTCTCACTGGAGTAGCACCGATATTTAACTCTACCCCGCTATTGCTCATTGTAGCATAGTTAGTTGAGAGACTACTCCACCCTGTTGTAGGATCTATTGCTAATGGCGCAATAAGGTCTGTTGAGCGTTTATTGTAAACATCAATACTACCTCTTAGCTTGCTACCGAAAAATGCGTAATCAACACCAAAGTTAAAGGTGTACACCTTCTCTGAACGTAGAGTAGGATTAGCAGCAGTTGATAGGCTTATATACTCGGTTCCGGTTGGGCCATAATAGCCAGTAGAAACATTTACTTTTCCTGTTAAGAAAGCGGTATTGCTCGGCAACGGGCGGTTACCATTTACCCCGTACGTTGCACGTACAATTAACCTATCCATCCACTCGAAATTCATAAAAGACTCTTTATCCATATTCCAACTTAGACCCGACGACCATAGGTGATTATTTCTAGCCTCCTTGCTTGTTCCAAATAGAGATACTTGGTCTAGGCGGTAGCTAGCGGTAAAATTATACTTATCTAGCAATCCATAAGAGGCATTAGCATAGTACGAACGTTCGCGTAGATCTGTCATAATAACCGTAGGAAATACTGCAGGTATATAGTAGTTCACTGGCCAGCCATATCTTAGAGATACACTACCTGTTGCTGCTCCATAAGCATCAAACGGAACCCCTTGCGCGGTTAATGGGTTATATCCAAATATTGATGATTCGTTTATTTGAAGAGTAGTCTGCCTAGCCTCGGCTCCAGCAACAAATGTAACTTCGTGAATATCGGCAAATCTACGATTAAAATCAAGCTGATTTCTCCAGCTCCACGAGTCGGTAAGTGATGTATTTGTGGTCATAACTCCACCTAGTGGAATACCATACTCCCCGTTTTTATACGAGTCATTTACTAAATCTCTCCAAGTCTCATTCTCGAGACTCTGATAATCTTCATTCTTACTATTTATCTTCTCGTATTGGAATTTAGAACTAATAGACAGTCCCTTAATAAGCTCATATCTCAATCCCCCTTGTAGTCTTGTGTTGATAGCTGCGGTTGTGTTATCGGTGTTCGCAACCTTATCAATAATATTGGTATTATAGTTTAACCCCATCTCTTTATGGCTATCCTCAAAATATGGGTTACTACCATATTGATACACCTTATTCCCGTTTTCATCTACTATATCAACAAATGGTACACCATCAAAATAACTAACACCTACACCGTTATCCTCTCTAGCGGTGTACACAACATTCGCACCCAAATCAAAAGTCAATTTCTCGTGAAGTTTTAAGCTATTCTTTAAATCAATAACAATCCTATTATCGCTATTTCCTACCGAAGAGCTTTTATTTCCATCATAAGAGAAAGAGCCAGAGAAAGCATTAACATCATTACTGTGGCGTACAGCAACATTTGCTTTATCCATAACAGCATTTCTTAATAAGTTATCAGAGAACTGTTGATAACCATCAACACCTTTCAGTCTTTCAAGCTCGGTGTTAAACTGCGCCTCAGTGTATGGCATACCTGGTGCCATTAGGCTATGATCTCCTTGATATCTTGTCCACGCAAGAATTAGTGGATTAAAGGTTCTATACTCATTATGAGCACCTGAAATGTGGCTTAATCTGTTCCAGCCATCTACCCACGGTGCAGTATAGTAATCCATCATAACATCTATAATTTGCTCGCTATCCATTTTGCGCAGTTCATTATAGTCTGGTTTTGCCTCGATAGTCCTAAAATATGATGCATCAACTTGAAGACCTTGATTTTTAGCTGCCTGCTTAGTGGTAATTACAATTACACCATTTGCAGCTTGTGTACCCCAAATAGAGGCCGCCGATGCATCTTTAAGTACTGTAATAGATGATATATTATCAGGGTTTACGGTTGATATATCACCACTAATTGGAAAACCATCTACAACTATAAGTGGGTCAGCGTTACCATAAAGGGTACTCACTCCACGAATTGTGATTTTATTATCGCTATCAATTTGAATACCTGGTGATAAACCCTCTAGTTTATCTACCACATTTGCCGTTACCCTCATCGCTAAATCATCCTCAGAGATTGTGCTAAATGAACCTGTTGCTCGCTCCTTAGATATTGTTTGATAACCAGTAACCACAACATCATCAACCGCTAACTCATCAGCCTGCATTTTAATTGTTAGATTCGAGCTGTTAGCAATAATCGTTTGATCAATATACCCCACAAACGAAACAACAATTTTAGCTCCTCTCTCGGCTTTGAACATAAATGCTCCATCACTATCAGTGATAGCTCCTATCTGTGTTCCTTCAACTAAAACCGTTGCACCAGCAATAGGTACTCCTTTTTCGTCTACAACTACACCCTTCACATCCATAGTTTGGGGCTGCGATACAACCTGCTGTACAACCTCTTTTTTAGTGATTACAATCATCCCATTTGAACTTAACGTGTAAGTGTATGGAGACTTCTCTAATAGAGCATTTAATGCACTTTTAGCACTCACTTCATTAACATTAATAGAGTAGTTTTTACTATCTACATCAATGTCTGTTCCGTAACTATAACCAATACCCGTTTGTTTAGA
>CAYJHM010000091.1:0-8494 GCA_964369935.1 uncultured Rikenellaceae bacterium | reverse complement strand
TAATTATTTTGTGTTAGACCCTTTCTGTTGTATAGAGTCTCTGGTAAATAGCTCTTTATATGTATCTGTTGTACCCTTTAATTCGCCCCCGATATAGTCCCAACGAATAATTATGCCAATAATAAACATAACCATTAATATTATCATCATAATAATATTTCGTCTACTATCTTTAGGTAGCGCATTAAACCTATCACGTAAATTACTCATATCTTTACACCAATCCAGCAAAGCCCATAAATGCCATAGCTAATATCGAGGCAGTAATTAGAGCTATCGGCATACCCTTCATTGCAGCAGGTACATTATTAAGCTCTAACTTTTCGCGTAGTCCAGCAAATAGTACAAGTGCAAGGGTAAAACCAATTGCGTTAGCTATTGCAAAAACCACACTCTCAAGTAGATTATACTCGTTACCTACAAGTAGGATAGCCACACCTAGCACCGCACAGTTAGTAGTGATAAGAGGTAAGAATATACCTAATGCCTGATAGAGCGATGGGCTCACTTTCTTTAGGATTATCTCCACCATCTGCACAAGAGCAGCAATAACCAAAATAAATGATATTGTTTGCATATACTCGATACCTAGTGGCACTAGCACATTGTAGTGAATTAGATAAGTTACAGCCGAAGCGATAGCCATAACAAATGTTACAGCACCACCCATACCTAGCGAAGTTTCGACCTTGCTAGATACGCCTAAGAATGGGCAAATTCCTAAGAATCTTGATAATACGATATTATTTACAAATATCGATCCTATTATAATTACAAAATAATCCATATCCTTTACGCTTTCTTAATTGTTAATTTTTTAAATATCACCAATAGATACCCCAGAGCTAAGAATGCACCTGGAGGAAGGATAAATAGTAACATACCATCGCCCTCGATTAGTTTCATTCCGAATAGTGTACCCGAACCAAATAGTTCACGCACTAAACCAACCATTGTAAGGGCTAAAGTAAATCCTATGCCTATTCCTATACCATCAAGAGTAGATGATAGCACATTATTTTTTGATGCAAATGCCTCGGCACGTCCAAGGATAATACAGTTTACAACGATAAGAGGGATAAATAGGCCTAGCGTCTCGTAAAGAGCTGGCACATAAGCCTCCATCATAAGCTGAACGATAGTTACAAACGATGCAATCACCACAATAAATGCAGGGATACGCACCTTATCAGGAATCATATTCTTGATAAGAGCGATAACAATATTCGACATTATAAGAACAAATGTTGTTGCTGCACCCATACCTATTCCGTTGATAGCAGAGGTGGTTGTCCCCAGAGTGGGACACATACCCAGTAGTAGTATAAATACAGGGTTGTTTTTAAATATACCGTCGGTAATAATACTCATTTTACTCATACTGATTCTACTTTTATTTTTTTAGGTATTTCATTAACTCGGTGTGCGCTAAAGTGATAGCCTCAGAGTAGGCACGCGATGTGATGGTCGAGGCGGTGATAGCATCAACTGCACCACCATCTTTTTTTACCTTCATATTAAAACTACTAGGATTAACTCCCTCGAACTGTTTAACAAAGTGCGACTCGGCATCCACTATCTTAGCACCTAAACCCGGAGTTTCGGCGTGTTGTAATACAGATACTTTATTAACCTTACCATCAGGGGTGAACCCAACAAGTAAGCGAATAAGACCGCTGTAACCCTTTGTTGAGTAGGTCTCGATAGCATAACCAACACTTTTAGAGCTGCTATCAACCCCCTCGTATAATTTTAACGCCACGCCACTACCTTGAGGTAGCTCTACTGGGTCGTTCAGCTTCTCGAACGGCGGCATAACACTCTGAATAGCGTTACTTAATTTACTCTTTTTAGCCAAATCAATAGGCTCTTTAGTTAAGTTATAAACAAAACCTACTGCGGCCGATGATATTAATGTTATTGCAAATAGTACAACAACCATATTTCTTAAATTGGACTTCATACTCTCAATAATTATTTAGTTGTCTCACCAAAACGCTTAGGCTTAGTATATTTATTAATTAGTGGAGTGGCTGCATTCATTATCAGAATGGCAAACGAGATACCCTCGGCATAGCCCCCCCAAGTACGTATAGTTATAGTTAGAATACCGATACCAACACCGTAGATTAACATTCCTTTGTTGCTCATAGGCGAGGTTACATAGTCGGTAGCCATAAAGATAGCTCCTAATAGTGCCCCTCCTGTAAGTATTTGGAATGTAGGTGATAGGAACATATCCGAGTTTGAAAGCCACATAATACCGCTCATAAGTGCCATCGAACCAAGCACCGATACAGGTATATGCCAAGTGATAACCTTACGGAAAAGCATATATATACCCCCTAGGATAATAGCTATTGATGCAATCTCGCCTAACGATCCCCCTTTATTACCTAAAAGAAGTAACATATTCGAGAAGTTATCCATAACCTCGCTAAGTGGTGTACCATTAGCTACTGCCTCCTTTACGTATGTAAGTGGAGTAGCGGTTGTTATAGCATCAACATCAATACCGTTAGTAGGTTTAGGGAATGTTGTCATTGTAGCAGGGAACGATATTAGCATAAATACCCTACCTACCAATGCTGGATTGAAAAGGTTAGCACCTAGACCACCGAACGAGGCTTTAGCTACACCTATTGCTACTAATGCACCTACAACAGTCATCCACCAAGGGGTAGATGAGGGTAGGTTAAAGGCCAAAAGCGCACCTGTTATAACTGCTGATAGGTCGCACAGGGTGTTTCCGCTCTTGAGTAGGAATCGTGAGAATAGATACTCAAAAACTAAACACGATGCAATAGCAGTGGCTGTAACGATTAAAGCATCTAATCCGTAGTAGAATAATGATACACAGAATGCTGGGATTAGTGCAATTAGTACATCACGCATCAAACTACGAGTAGAGTTACCCGAGTGTATATGTGGTGATGGTGATACAAGTAATTTATTTTCCATTTCTTTACTATTTCTTCTTTATTTTAACTATCCTAACCCTATTTGCGAGAGCGTATAATCTTCATAACTTCGCCTTTGGCTATACGTATATTGTCAAGCAGTGGAAGTGTTGCAGGGCACACATACGAGCAACTACCGCACTCGATACAGTCGGTTACACGGTGCTCCTCAATAGCTGCATAATCTAACTTACGTGATAGCTTATTAATGATATACGGCTCTAAGCCCATTGGGCAAACTGAAACACACTTAGAGCAGCTGATACAAGGAGTCTCTTTATGGCGTTTCGTATCTTTGGCTTTAAGAAGAAGTACGCCCGAGCTACCCTTTGTGATAGGCGAATCGATATTGCTTATAGCACGTCCCATCATAGGGCCACCGCCCACTATCTTAGCTGTATCGCTAGGCATACCGCCTGCCGCATCGATTAGCGATGTTATAGGCGTACCGATACGAACCATTAAATTTTTAGGGTTCTTTAACGATTTTCCTGTAACCGTTACAACCCTTTCGAATAGAGGCTTACGCTTCTGTACTGCTTCGTATATAGCGTAGATTGTTCCAACATTCTGAACAACAGCACCAACCTCGATTGGAAGTGCTCCTGATGGTACTTGACGAGAGATAACAGCATCGATAAGCTGCTTTTCACCTCCCTGCGGATATTGAACCCTTAGAGGGACAATCTCGATATTTGGTTTGGCTGCCGTTAGCTGCTTAAGATGTAGAATAGCATCACGCTTATTATCCTCGATACCAATATATGCTTTATTTACCCCAAGGGCACGACAAACAATCTCGACACCAACAACTATCTCGGCACCTTTCTCTAACATTATACGGTGATCGGCTGTAAGATATGGCTCGCACTCAACACCATTAACAACAAGAGCCTCAGCCTTTTTGCCATTCGGAACCATCATCTTTACTTGTGTAGGGAATGTAGCACCACCTAAACCAACGATACCCATATCGCTGATAATTTTTGTTATCTCCTCGGCAGATAATGTACACTCTTTAACTAGCTCAGGGGTGCGGTCAATCGAATCAACCCACTCATCCCCTTCAACATTGATAGTTATAGCTGTTTGCTTAATCCCTCCGCTGTTAGGGGTCACATCAACCGATGCAACAACACCACTAACCGACGAGTGAATATTACTAGACACAAAACCACCCGAGCGAGCAATCAGCTGCCCAACCTTTACACTATCGCCCTTCTTTACAAGAGCCTCGGCTGGTGCTCCTATATGCTGCGATACAGGGATAACCACCTTTGAAGGTATATCTAACACCTCAATAGCACTATTGCGGCTTATCTTATTGTCGTGTGGGTGAATCCCTCCTATCTTAAATCGTTTCAACATAATTTAAACTTTTTTATTCTACTAATTGGCTACCTCTTGCTCCTTTTTTTCCTCTTTCTTAACAGGCGGAGGGGTAGGGAAGTTAGTTGTTACAATAGCTCCAGTAGGGCACTCAAGCACACACTTTCTGCACAACTTACATAGGGTATAGTCGATATAGGCTAGATTGTTCTCTATCTTGATAGCGCTAAACGGACACGCCTTAACACACTTAGTACAAGCGATGCACCCTTTAGGGCACGCCTTACGTGTTACAGCACCTTTATCTTTACTAACACACGAAACATACACTCTACGACCCTTGATGCCACGTTTGCGTAGTTCTATAACCATCTTTGGGCAGGCTGTAACGCACTTACCACAAGCAGTACACTTCTCTTCGTTCACCTCAGGTAGTTCGGTAGAAGGGTTGATATGTATAGCATCAAAACCACAAACGGCAACGCAATCACCCATGCCATAACAGCCAAACGAACAGTTTGTTTCGCCTATATATAGCGATGCTACAACCGAACAACGACGCTCGCCATCATATTGATTAAACTTAGGACGAGACTCGCAGCTACCACCACATCTAACAACCGCTGTCATAGGATCAGCCGTAGTAGCTGCTTTGCCTAGATAGCTAGCAATCGAAGACATAGTATCACCCCCACCAACAGGGCAGTTAAGCCCCTCAAACGTGTCGGCTTTAACCATTGCATCGGCAAAACCTCTACAACCTGGGAATCCACAACCTCCACAGTTTGCTCCCGGTAGCATCTTCTCCACCTCATCTATACGAGGGTCTTCGTAAACCTTAAACTTCTGAGCTACATAGTATAAAATCACCGCTGCAACGATACCTAACGATGATAGCATAACTATCGTCATAATTAAAGTGTTCTCCATAATTTATTTCTAATTTAGTTTCTTATCTATCTTTATGTTTATCCGTTTTTGTAGCCTCTTTTTAAGAGTTCCAAGGATTAGATAGTAGAGCGTAACCGAGCATATCATAGCGATAAAGGATAGTAGTTCACTTAAACCAGCCTCCTCGCCTATCCATAACGACAACACCACCAGCGTAACAGGGATTAAATAGGCTAGTACAACAGCATAAGCCCCTTCGGTGGTGGTTATGGTAACATCAACAATATCGCCAACAGCAAGAGAAAAAGGAGTATCTTTAACCTTAACCTCAATAATACGAGTTGAACCTTCAGATAGACCACACTTACTTTTAGCGTGGCAACCAGCACAAGCCGAGCTGCTGTTAATTAAAACTTTAATAATTTCGCTGCCCACTTCAGTTACTCTACCCGTATGTTCAATCGAACCTCTACGCATAAGCCATTCCTTAAATATTTAACAAAAATCGCTGTAAAGTTAATCTTTTTTTTGTAATTAACCAAATATTATCGTTTTAATAAATAATATTCACTATATTTGCTGTTGAATTATTACAATATGAAAAATATACAACTAATAATCGAGCAGATTCACAAAGATTGTGCCTCTAAATTAAATTTGGGGGCTCCTGCATCGTATATTCCTGCATTGGCAGAGGTTGATAGCTCGCAGTACGGTATAGCTGTAGCAACAACATCAGGCGAACTCTATTCGGTGGGTGATGCCTATACGAAATTCTCTATTCAGAGTATATCAAAAGTGTTTACTCTTGCTCTAACGCTAACAAAAATGGGCGACGAGCTATGGCAGGTTGTTGGGCGTGAACCCTCGGGCTCGCCATTCAACTCGCTAGTGCAGTTAGAGAGTGAGAATGGTAAACCTCGTAACCCATTTATTAATGCAGGGGCAATGGCGGTTACAGATAGGCTTATGTCGCTGTACAGCGACCCCAAAAAAGAGTTACTAGAGTTTATTAGTTCGCTTTGTGGTAGTGCGATAGAGTATGATAGTGTTGTGGCAGCTTCGGAGATAGCTACCTCTGACCGTAATAGTGCGCTTGCTCATTTTATGAAGAGTTTTGGTATAATAAAAGGCGATGTAGCTAGATTGGTAGAGATTTATTGCAACCATTGTAGTGTAACAATGAACTGCACAGAGTTAGCACGTTCTTTTCTGTTTCTAGCAAACGGAGGGGTTAATCCGTTAAATGGGCAAACAATTTTAACGCGAAGTAAGAGTAAGAGGTTAAACGCTTTAATGCTAACTTGTGGTTTGTATGATGAGTCGGGCAATTTTGCTTTTAAGGTTGGGATGCCTGGTAAGAGTGGTGTAGGAGGTGGAATAGTTGCTGTTATACCTAACAAGCTAAGTATAGCGGTGTGGAGTCCTAATCTGAATGAGTTTGGTAATTCGATAGTTGGATTAGAGAGCCTTGAAAGGTTTACAACAGATATAGAAGAGTCAATATTTTAGTAAAAACTTTAAAATAGTAAAGATATGGTTACAGAGAGATTACAGAGAGTACGTGAGATGCTAAAATTGCATAATGCGCAAGGGGTTATTATCCCCACAAACGATCCGCACTTTAGCGAGTATGTAGCTAACCACTGGAAAACGAGAGAGTGGGTGAGTGGGTTTACAGGTTCGGCAGGAACAGTGGTAATAACGCAAAACGAGGCACTTCTATGGTGTGATTCTCGCTATTTCGTTCAATCTGAACTAGAACTTAAAGATACCACTTACACAATTCAGAAAATGGGGCAAGTGGGGGTTCCTACAATTAATCAGTGGATAAATAGTAATCTTCCAGATGGTTCAAGGGTAATTGTTGAGGGTAAATTACTGTCTGTTACAAGCTTCAATGATATGAAAGAGGAGCTATCATCAATGGAGATAGTGACACTAGAGGATATTTTCGATGATATATGGGAGGATAGACCACAGTTGCCAACCACTCCAATAATGCTGCTCGACGAGGTGGCAACAGGCGAGACAATCGAGTCGAAAGTTGCTAGGGTGGTAGAGGCTCTCTCGCTTGGCGAAGGGGTGTATTTAACCTCTACTCTCGACGAGATAGCGTGGTTGTTAAATATTCGAGGTGCTGATATCGATTATAATCCAGTTGTTGTTAGTTATGCTGCTATATCAAAAAGCGGGGTTAAACTATTTGTTGATAAGGGTAAAATAACCTCCGAAGATAGGGAGATTCTTGTTCACAGTGGGGTTGAGATAGATAGTTACTCATCATTTAACGATTATATCTGCTCGCTAGATGGTGTTGAGGTGGTAATTAATCCATCACGGTTTGATATTTATCATTATAACCAATTGTTAAACAGTGGAATATCAATTAGTAGTGATTGTCGTAGTTATGGAACGATAACATATCTTAAATCGAAGAAGAACGACATTGAACAGCGAGGAATGCGCGACGCTATGCAGTGCGACGGTGTAGCACTCGTTAAGTTTAATATGTGGTTAGAGGCAGCTCTTAGTCAAGGAGAGGAGATAACCGAGAGTGATATCGTAGATAAATTAGTTGAGTGTCGTGCTCATTCAAGCAATTTTATTGCCCCTAGCTTTGGTTCGATTGTAGGATATAAGAGCAACGGAGCAATTGTGCACTACTCGCCTGCTAAGGAGGGCTCAGCTCAAATTAAACCCGAAGGATTTTTGCTTATCGATTCGGGAGGGCAGTATAAGTATGGCACAACCGATATAACACGTACACTGCATTTATCTACTCCTACCGAGCAGGAGCGAACAGATTATACTCTGGTACTAAAGGGTAATATATCGTTAGCAACAGCTGTATTTCCACAAAAAACCACGGGGCATCAGTTAGATATCTTGGCTCGTCAGCATCTACTGCGTGCGGGTATGAATTACGGTCACGGAACAGGTCACGGAATAGGACATCTACTTAATGTTCACGAAGGGCCTCAATCAATACGCCCCGATTATAACCCAGTTGCACTAGAGGAGGGTATGATGTTATCAAACGAGCCAGGTCTTTATCGTGTGGGCGAATATGGCATTCGTTTAGAGACAATAGTGAATGTTAAAAAACACAGCAGCAGCGAGTTTGGCGAACTTTTATGTTTCGAGACAATAACTCTATACCCTTACGATTTGAAGTGCGTAGATATAGGTCTTCTATCAAACGAAGAGCGCCACTGGTTAAATAAGTACCACGAATTAGTATTTAACAAGCTATCGCAACACCTAACCCCAGAGGAGATTCACTGGTTATCATACAAAACTAAGGCAGTATA
>CAYJHM010000090.1:0-8538 GCA_964369935.1 uncultured Rikenellaceae bacterium | reverse complement strand
GTTGAGGATTGCGAGTAAGAGAATGTGCCGCAGATGACGTGCTTATGGGAAAAGCTTTCTTGAACTAGAGTTTTGCGAATTAGCCTGTTTTGTTGCGAACGCAGAGAGTGTTTGCCGTTTGCAACCTGAGTTGTGCAGATTGGTCTTACTAGAAATTATATTGTACCATTACATTTAACCTGTGGGCATAGTGATTTGTTGAGTCGAAATTTGACTTCACACCGTAAAGTGCCTCAACCGCCACCTGCATATTCTTAGTAAGAGTCCAGAAACAGTTACCCACGATATATTGACTATAACGATAGTTATCGGGATTAGGAACAACACTCTCGCGCATATAGATTCGAGACTGGCTATATGTTGCCGACACAAATACATCATCCGAAATATCATACTGCGCTCCTATATACCACCCCGTAGCACCTAGATTAGTCATTGTACCATCTTCAAGCCTGCGTGGAACAACATCAGCACCCAATAAGCTAAGATCGTTAATATAACTAGTGATACCATATCCTGCCATACCTCTATAATAGACAGTCCAACGATCGGCTATGTTCGCTTTGCCACTTATTTGAGCTCCAAATCCATTTTCGTAATCCGATTCCACTTTTACATCGTTGTAGTACGACATATATCTATATAGTGCCGATAGACGAACAGTGCTAGGATTATCCTCCATACCCCAATTATATTGAATATAACCTGTAACATCGGGCACTGTTTGATTGATAAGATGCTCGTATTCGCTAAATACCCCATTAACCATTGGAGTCTCTAACGAGGCACCGAAACTGAATCTGTCAGATATCCAATTCTCATAACGCACCGTAGCATTACGGAAACCAGTAAATCCACTAGGAGACCAATAATCAACTGTTGGAGGCGCCGAGTTTATATCCGACATAGTATTCCAGGTCTTACCGATAGTAAAGCCACAATATTTAACATATGCCTGATATAGTTGAGGGATATTACCCTCGCCCATAAAGTTCATCGAGATAAATGCCTCTACTTTACGTCCGTTTTCTAACACACCGGCCCCTTTAGCATAAATCTGCGAAGCGTAAGGATTCATAAACACCTGGCTGCGCGACATTCCTTGAGAATTATTTGCAATAGATGGGATAATAAATCCTTTCTCGGTAGCTGTGTTGATTGTTCCCGCAATATCAGCCGTGGTGACTAGGCGGATATGAGCACCTGCACCAATAGCAAAATTCCCCGATTTGTTTGTAGAGTAATGGTTGGGCATAAACCGCTCGAGATAGAATCCATCGGGCACATTAAGTAGCCATAAAACAACCTCGTCTTTGTTGTTATCACCATAGGTGGTGCTCTGCGCGTTCACACTATTAACGCCGAATAGTACCATTGCGAACAATGAAAGTACTAATGTGTAAGCTCTTTTCATAATTGAATAATTTATTAAAAATTTTAAACATTTTAATAAAGATTATCAAATTATAAGCCAAAGTACTATTAAACCTCGTGCGAAATAAAATTATACCACATTACAGGGCTGTTTTATTAACCCTATATCAATTTAAGTAAGAAGAAGCTACCAACTAATAGTATGGTGAAAGCTATTGCTAGAAGATTGAAATATTTATCGATGAACACCTTGATAGGAGCACCATACTTCCATATTAGAGCACTGATAATAAAGAAACGAGCCCCACGACTAACTATCGAGGCAATAATAAACATAAATAGGTTAATATCGAACACCCCCGAGGTTATAGTAATAACCTTATAAGGTATAGGAGTAAATCCTGCTGCAAATACAATCCAGAAATCGTGTTGATCGTAGGCTAACTTAATATCGTTATACACCTCGGTGGTGAAACCTGGGATATTATTAAAAAAGAAATTAGCAAATGCCGTAAACTCGCCATCGGGAGTGAGCCAACTAAAGTGACCTATTCCATAACCTAATAGAGCACCTGCAACCGAACCTACTGTACAGATAGCTGCGTAACGGAACGATTTTTTTGGTGCACCCAAACACAACGCAATAAGTAAAACATCAGGTGGAATAGGAAAAAAACTAGACTCCGTAAATGCTAAGATAAAAAGAGCAACAGCTCCCCAACGACTATCAGCCCAACCTAGTACCCACTCATATATTTTACGTATCGCTTTCATTGTGTTAAAGTTTTAAATTAGAGCACAAAGATAGTGATTATTTCTTAGCTATGCAAATTAAGCTCTCGCAATGCCTCTAGCAGCTCGGTGATAGAACAACAAACCTTATCGCCTAGCTCGATATGACTATACGAATCGACCTTAAGAGTAACCACCCCACTACTATTATCGACATAGTACCCCTCACGGCGAAGAGCACTCTTTACCCATAATAAATTCTCGCCTTGATAGATTATCGGAATACCCTCGCTCTCTTGCGACACAAATTGCCCCTTCTCTATATCGAACTTAATACCGCCCCCTGCTGCCTTGTCTATATGGCCATCTAATATCATCTGCTCGGTTGCACCGCACAGAATACCCTCCTCTTGGTTGAGTATCCATAGATTATCGGTATATTGTAGCGACAGTTCTAAATCGTGAAGAGACATCAAAAAGGTGCGGCCGCTACTCTTGGCTAACCTACGCAATAGCGATACCATCTCCATACGACTTTTAATATCAAGGAACGAAGTGGGCTCGTCTAGGATAATGATTTTCGACTCTTGCGCTATACTCTTAGCAATCATAACCTTTTGACGCTCGCCGTCGCTAAGCTCGGCTAGGTAACGCCCTTTAAGATGAGAGACTCCAACGCTAGACATCGATTCGTGAATTACTAAATTATCCCTATCAGTGAGTTTGCCAAAAAAATTGGTATATGGATAACGCCCCATAGCTATTACCTCTTCAACTAACAAACCACCGTTCACCCCCCTATCGGTTAAAACAACAGATAGAAGTGATGCTAGCTCTTGCTTCGATAATTCGGTTATGCTTTTACCATTATAAGTAATATCGCCCGAAAGAGCAGGGGTAAAACCTGACAGAGTTTTTATTAGGGTTGATTTTCCCGAGCCATTAACCCCTAACATTGCTGTTACTGTACCCTCTTTAAGTGATAGATTCAAGTTACTGAATAGTACCCTAGAACCGTATCCTATTGCTAGATTTTTTGTCTGTAATACCATATCTCATCCAATATTTTAAAATACCATTAATGCAAAACCACTATTTTGATAACATATTTCTCGCCTACCTCGCCGTTGAGTTTGTACAGCACCTGCGAGCAGATACGCATAAACTCGCTGCGTACCAATGAGGAGGAGAACCCCACATATAGTTTACGATCGCGCATATATAACCTAGTAGTATATGAGGCAATATTACTACCTACCACCCTACCCCAACTACTTGTCACACGCTCCTCTTTTGTTGCGTTAATAAAAGGATCGCTATTTACTATATGTGTAGTTATAAGTTCGCCCACACGCTTAGGATATCGTTTTTCCATAGTTTAATCATTAACTTCAATTACTACCCCTTGCTCGACACTGAATATCGAGTGTATCCCCTCAAGCGAACAGAGCACCCTTTGTAGTCGCTCCTTATCGCAGTCTGTTATAAATATTTGCCCAAAATCGCCACTTCCAACTACCTCTAACAGACGATTAATCCTCGAACCATCAAGCCTATCAAACAAATCATCTAACAGTAATAGTGGTGGATAACCACACTTAGAGGAGAGAATATCGTATTGTGCCAATTTAAGTGCAATAAGTAACGATTTCTGCTGCCCTTGCGAACCGAACCGTTTGATTGGGTGCGAATTAATAGACAACTTTATATCATCACGATTAAGCCCCGAAGTTGTGTAGCCCATATTTATATCTCGCTCAAGCGAGTGTTCGAACAACGATATTATATCCTCATCATTAAGCTGCGAATGGTAATTTATCTCTACCTGCTCGCTTCCTCCACTTATCTCTTTATAGTAACCACTAACAAGCGGAGCAAGCTCGGCAATCACCTCGGCTCGTAGCTGATGTACCCTTTCGCAGTAGGGTTGAAGCTGAAAATTATAAAGCTCAATCATCTCGGTAGTAGATGCACTTACACCCCCCTCGCGAAGTAATTGATTGCGATTCGATATTATTGCATTATACTTTATTAACGAGTTAAGATAATCCGAACTGAACTGCGATATAAATGAGTCGAGATATTTACGACGAGCCTCAGCTGGTTCATCGATAAGCATATTATCTCGTGGTGTGATAGTAACAATCGGGATAGCTCCTATATGCTCCGAAATTTTAGAGTACACCTTATCGTTTCTCTTAACTGTTTTGCCCGTGCGCTTACTAAACGAACAGGTATAACCGTTAGCCCCTCTAATCGAATCAATATAACGTCCTTCAACCATAAAGAACTCCTCGTTATGTGTAATATTTTGCCTATCACTAGTGCCAACGAAACTTTTACATAGCGAAAGATAGTGAATAGCCTCTAAGATATTTGTCTTACCAGCCCCATTATCCCCCACAAAGCAGTTAATCCTATCATTGAGCAGTAGCTCAGCAGATGGAATCCCTTTAAAATTTATTATATTTAGCTCTTTTAGATGCATTATAATACAAAGATAATAAAATTTTTACTTTTCGCAATACTGTGTTAGCTAATATTACTGAAATCACCAGTCGAAATTTTTGAGGTAGTGATAATCTCTTTCAATATCTGATTCTCGGGCAGTGCTAACTCAGGGTCGGCAGATAGTATCGTATCGGCAACCCTACGAGCCTCTTGCAGCAAATCATTATCACGCCCTATACGAGCAATTTTAAGCTCAACCATTTGGCCGCTCTGCTGCGTACCCTCAATATCGCCATAGCCTCGTAGTTTCAAATCAAGCTCCGATAGTTCGAACCCATCATTAGTCTCGGTCATAGCCCTTAAACGCTTTCGTGCAGTGTTAGTAAGATTATCCCCTGCCATTAATATACAGTAACTCTGATCGGCACCTCGCCCTACCCTACCACGTAGTTGATGGAGCTGCGATAATCCAAATCGCTCGGCACTCTCGATAACCATTACCGAGGCATTAGGCACATTTACCCCCACCTCTATCACCGTGGTTGCTACCATTATATTAGCGTCGCCCTTAACAAACTGTGCCATTCCAAACTCTTTATCTTTACTCTTCAACTTACCGTGAACAATCACCGTAACATAATCAGGAAATGGGAACGAACGAGTAATTGCCTCGTAACCATCCTCAACACTCTTAAAGTTGAATTTCTCCGACTCATTAACTAGCGGGTAAACAACATAAATCTGACGCCCCTCTTTTATCTGCTCTCGCATAAAACCAAACACCTGCGTCCTGCGTGAGTCGTCAAAAAGCAGAGTTTTTATTGGTTTTCGCCCTGGAGGTAGCTCGTCGATAACCGATACATCCAAATCGCCATATAGGGTCATAGCTAAAGTTCGAGGGATAGGGGTAGCTGTCATTACTAGCACATGAGGAGGCACACTATTCTTCTCCCACAATTTTGAACGCTGCTTAACACCAAATCGGTGCTGCTCATCGATAACCACCAGCCCCACACGTTTAAACTGTACACTCTCTTCAATCAAAGCGTGAGTTCCTACCAATATATCCATCTCACCACTCTCTAGCTCGGCAATTAGCTCTCGTCTAGCCTTTGCTCGTGTTGAACCAGTTAGTAGCCCCACCTTTACACCTATTGCCGAACACATCTTACTTAAAAAATCGTAGTGCTGATTAGCTAATATCTCCGTGGGTACCATTATAGCAGCTTGAAAACCGTTATCTATTGCAAAAATCATCGATATAAGAGCCACAATGGTCTTACCACTACCCACATCTCCTTGCAATAGCCTATTCATCTGATAGCCGCTAAGGGTATCACGCCTAATCTCTTTTAGTACCCTCTTCTGCGCCCCAGTAAGAGGAAAAGGCAGATGATTATTGTAGAAATCATTAAACTTATCCCCCAACTCAGGGAATAATGCTCCGTTACCCTTGGTTATACGAATAGATTTTTGACGTAACAGAGTAAGTTGAATCGTTAGCAACTCTTCAAATTTAAGCCTATGTTCAGCCTCGTGCAGTTTATGATGCGACTCGGGGAAATGTATATTATATAGTGCCTCTTCAAGCGGCATAAGCGAATGTTGCTGAATTAAGTATGGCGGAAGTGTTTCGGTAATTTTACCTCGTATATTGTTCCATAGATGACGCTGCAAGGTTGGAATATATTTACCACCCAACCCACCTTTATTTAATTTATCGGTAGATGGGTATACGCCATATATTGTCATTTTAGCCTTTGCCTCTTGACTCATTGGTATATCAAGTTCGGGGTGCGCAATCGAAAGGAAACCATTATGGAAATTTGGCTTACCAAATATTATATACTCACGCCCAACCTCTATTCGTTTATATATCCAATCAACACCACTAAACCACACAAGCTTTACTTTACCAGTGGCATCTTGAGCCATCACTTCAAGCCTACGCCCCTTCCCAAAACCTATCTCTTCGATATGGTAAACCCTAGCTTGAACCTGTACAAATGGGGTTGTATCGGGAGTGAGCGATGATATAGTGTATATACGTGTACGATCTACATAACGATAAGGATAGTGGCGCATCAGCTCGCCAAAAGAGGCTATCCCTAGCTCCTTCTCGAGTAGCTGTGCACGTCTCTCTCCTACGGTAGGAAGAAATTTTATACTACTATTTAAAACCCCCTCTGTCATATAGTTGTTTGCTGTTATTGTGCAACAAAGTGATATGTTATTGTGCCTTTCTGTTTAAATGGGTGATTTGGCGAGCTGTCAAAACGTGAACGCTTAGCTGCCCATATTGCCGTCTCGGGCAGAGAAGGGTCGTCTACCCCTATCGTACTCTTAACGGTGGCATCGGTAACTACACCTTTACGATTAACTGCCACATCAACAATCACCTGCCCCCCTCCTTCGCACAAGAAGGCTGGTATCTCTAAGAATACTGCCTTACGCCCTTTTAAATTAAAGGATACCGTTACATTGCCACGTTTATTGCTAATCTGACCCTCACGTTTATCCCTTTCACGTTGCAAGGCACGCTCTCGGGCGGCGTCGGCTCGTTCCTCAATTGCACGCTGTGAGATACTATCTCGTTGCGACTGATACGAGCTGATTGCCATAGCACTTGCGGCTAAATCGGCCTCTATCTTCTCTATCTCGTCGGGTAGCAGTTCATACTCCTCGAAACTCTCTAGCTCTTGCTCGTCAAGTGTTTCGAATATATCCTCGCCTGTTGATTCGCTATTCTCGTCGGATACTTTATTCTCAACTATAATGTCGTTTTTGTGATACTGCATTAACTGCTCTTGCGACTCCACAAAATCTATAAAAATCCCCTCTAACTGCTCTGTCCTTGCAAGCGGAATAGATATAAATACCACCATAGTAAGAATAATAAGGTATAGAGCAACCGTACAAACGATACCGTAACGGTTACGGTACGCCCATAAACCCCAATCATCACGGCTAGCCCCTATGAATGGTAATATACGCTCTAACGACTCTTTTCGCTTAGCCTTACGCTCCTCCTCTAGAGACACGTTACCCTTAAACTGCTCGTTAAAGAGCGAAAATACGGAAGCGATATCACCCCTACGACTGCGTTTTTTTATTACTAATCTGTTGATAGGAGTAGGCTCAATGATAGCAGAAGAGGAGAGCCTAGAGTTATCCTCTTTCTCCCCCTCCTTATTTATCGAACTTCCCTTAGACCTTGTTGTAGCACGAGTGAGAAGCAAACCTAGCCTATCTAAAAAATCCATTTATCTCTTTTTACTGCTGCGCTTAGGTGCCTGTTGCCCTAACTTCTCACGCTCGCGACGGTGATAATGTTCGCCCATCTCCTCGCTATATAACCCTTTACTGTACATCGCCATAGCATTAGCACTCATACCCATAGATGCAAACCCTCCATCGTGGAATAGGTTCTGCATTGTTACCTGACGAGTAAGATCCGAGAATAGCGTAATCACATAATCGGCACAAGATAAAGCATCTGCATTACCAAGAGGCGACATCTTATCCGAAAAATCGATAAGGTGATCAAATCCCATAACGCCACTACCTGCTGTTGTCATTGTAGGTGATTGTGATACTGTATTGATACGCACACCATTATATTTACCATATATATAACCAAAGCTGCGAGCAATCGACTCGAGAAGCGATTTAGCATCTGCCATATCGTTATATCCAAATAGTGTACGTTGCGCTGCAATATACGAAAGAGCTACTATCGAGCCATTTGCCTGCATAGCATCCTTTTTGCGTGCCACCTGAATCATTTTATGGAACGACAAAGCCGATATATCTAGCGTTTTCGAGTAGAAACCATAATCAAGGTCATCGTATGTGCGCCCTTTACGCACATTAGGTGATGAGCCAATCGAGTGAAGTACAAAATCAATCTTCGCCCCGAAATGCTCCATAGCAACATCAAACAGGTTCTCTAAATCGCTAACCGAAGTGGCATCTGCTGGT
>CAYJHM010000089.1:0-8663 GCA_964369935.1 uncultured Rikenellaceae bacterium | reverse complement strand
ATGGTAATCAGTAGTAAAGATAGGGCTGCACAAAGTATTAAAGTAAAGCGATTCATCAATCTATTGTTTTAGTGTTTTAATATAGCTTTTATCTTCGGGGGTTACTTGTAACGACTCTACAATTTTTTGGATAGCCTTATTATGTGTCCATTTATCAAGATTATTGCCCTTTAGGTAGTTGATAGTAGCATCTTGGTATTTATTATAGCAGGTAGCTACTCCCCACGCTACGGCCATTGATACATAGTATTCACGATTAGTTATCCTGCTATATTCAGTGAAGATAAGCTCTATATGCTCGTCGTCGCAATAGTAGTTCATAAGCATTACCACTCCAAAACGAATAGTATAATCTTCTTCCGAATTACAGCACTCTAATATGTAGGGTAGTAACTCTTGTTTATGTTTTTTGGTCTCTTTTAGCGACGAACAGAGAGAGTCGCAAATAGACCAATTATTAATCATCGGAACAAATAGTTTAAGGTAGTGTAGGGTGGTGGCGAAATTGTTTTTTATACTGCCAAGAACAAGCCCATAAAGCATACGCTCTTCATGATATTGAAAATTTTGTTGCTCTAAGTAAGGGATATATTCACCCTTGGATATTGTTTTTACCAAATTTTTAAGAATAGGCATACGAACGCCTAAAATATCCTCGGCACCAGGTACAAGTTTTGCGATAAAATCTCGATATTTACTCTCTTTGTTATCTATAAGATAATCTCTAATTTCTTGTTCAATCATATTCAGATTATTAACAAAGAGGGTGATTTCCGTATAATGGAAGCCACCCTCTTGTAGTTACTTTAAATTATTCTTAGGTGTTCATTCCACCACATACATTTATTACTTGACCAGTAACATAGCTCGATAGGTCTGAAGCAAGGAATAAGGCAACATCTGCAACATCAGACGGAGCACCACCTCTACGAAGAGGTATCTTAGATGCCCACTCGTTACGAACCTCCTCAGATAGTTGGCCTGTCATATCGCTAACAATAAAACCTGGAGCGATAGCATTACTGCGCACATTACGTGAACCAAGCTCTTGAGCTATAGACTTTGTGAATCCAATAATTCCCGCCTTAGATGCCGAATAGTTAGATTGCCCAGTGTTACCAGATACTCCAACCACCGAACTCATATTGATAAACGAGCCACTACGCTGCTTAATCATATACTTCTGCGCAGCCTTTGTAAGGTTAAATACCGACTTTAGATTAACATTCATAACTAAATCCCATTGGCTCTCTGTCATACGCATAAGAAGAGAGTCGCGAGTAATTCCAGCATTGTTTACAACTATATCAATACGGCCAAACTCTTTAACTACGGCATCAACAAACTGCTCTGAGCTCTCAAAGTTGCTTGCATCCGAAACAAAACCCATAGCAGGTTTGCCGAATGCTTGTAGCTCACGTTCGGTAGCCTCGAAGTTCTCGTCTTTTACCATATCCGAAAAGGCAACGATAGCTCCCTCTTCTGCAAATTTAAGAGATATAGCCTTGCCGATACCTCTTGCGCCACCTGTTACGATAGCTACTTTTCCATCTAGTAGTCCCATATATTTATAAATTATTGATTAATAAAATGATTTTGTGACTTTAGTAGATTACGTGCTTGCATAATCATTCCCTTAGTCTCGTTTACTATCTCTAGGTATAGCATACTTGAGCGTGTAGAGGTCTCTTTTAGCTTGATACGGCTAATTTGACGCTTCACAATACCTGCTATATCATCGAAAAGAGTATCACGAATTACTAATGTCTCTTCAATCTTCGAATAGTCGCCCTTCTCAAGAATATAGATAATCATATCGTAGATGGTCTTAACTTTAGCCTGAATTAAGCGTAAATCCTCTACTTGCTCCTCGGTGAAGCCTTGGTGATTATTCTGAATGTGCGATAAAGCTGGTTTGGTTATACGGTGAAGAGCTTTTGTTACCTCGTTAGCATAATCAACAACCTGCACATAGTAGTGCCCTGTTTTAACATAATTCTCTTCTAGTAGGTGTAGGGTAGTGTATACCTTATACTTTCGTGCACTAGCCTCGGAATATAAGTCAGCCGACTCGTGGGTGAGCGAACGAAGAGCTCGTCTATCCTCTTTATATATGGCCTCAAGAGTTTCGCCATAGATACGACTCACATTACTAACAGTATTACGTATATCATTTGCGCAGTTAGCCATTACATCCTCTGAACGGGTAGCGATATTGTTTGTTTGCTCCTTGTTCTCCTCATTGTTCTTACGGCGACGGTGAAGAACGTTACTTTGAATAATGATATAAGTAACAATAACAGCCATAATGCCTAAACCAATAAATCCTCCATACATAAGTACCATGCCAATAATGAATGCTAGAGTGAAGGCCATAAAGGCTGTAAAGAACCAACCAGAGATTACTGTTAGTACACCAGTGATACGATAAACAGCACTCTCGCGACCCCATGCCCTATCAGCAAGCGATGTACCCATAGCCACCATAAATGTTACATAAGTGGTAGATAGAGGTAGTTTATATGATGTAGCAATACATATAAGAATTGCTGCTGTTGTTAGATTAACTGTTGCACGAATAGAGTCGAATGATACACCGCTATCTACTGAGGCAGCGGTAGCCTCGAAACGACTATTTAAGAACTTATTTACACTGTTAGGTAAGATACGCTCGATATTCTTAGAACACGACACTGCGATTCTTACTATGCTACGTGATACAAGCGATGAACCAAAACGCTCCTGCCCCTCATCTTGACGAGCAAGATTAACCTCGGTTTTAGTAACGTTACCACTCTTTTTTGAAGTGAATAGTGCTATCACCATAATTAAACCAGCGGCAATAAGAATGTATGGATTGGCTTGCGATTTTTCGGTTAGTTCGACCATTAGATGGCTAGGGTCGCCATTAGCAACATTATATGAAGTAAGACCTGCCATAAATACCCCGATAAAGTTCACTAGGTCGTTTCCTGCAAACGCTAAGGCTAAAGCAAATGTACCAGCTAAGATAGATACTTTAAGGATATTAACTTTAAATAATCTCTCTAGTAGTAACATAATAACACTCCAAATAGCTAGCGATATACCTTGAGCCAACATAAAGTTATCGTTAATATACTTAACTAACTCTTTAGGTTCGTAGGTTGTACCTTTTAGTCCTTTAACAACAGCAAAGTAAGCGATAGCAGTGAATACTATACCGCACCATATAAAGCCGTAACGCTTAAACTTCTCTTTATAGTTAAAGGTGAAAATTAATCTCGATATGTACATCACAATCATACCCGTACCAAATGCTATTACAACAGATAATAGGATACCCAAAATTATCGCCATAGCCTGCGACGAGTTAATGAATTGCGAGATTCCTCCAACCACATCTTCGTTCCATACCTTGTATGATGCAACCGAAACAGCACCACCAAGAAGACCAAATATTAACGATACCGTTGTTGAGGTAGGCATTCCGAAGGTGTTAAACAAATCTAAGAGGATAATGTCCCCAAACATAACCGCTAAGAATAGCATCATAATTTCGTAGTAGGAAAAGAGTTGAGGATTAAATATCCCCTTCCGTGCTACCTCCATCATACCGTTTGATGAGGTTGCCCCTACTAAGATACCAACTGCCGCTACTATTAGGATGGTTCGTATGGTTGCAACCTTCGAACCGATAGCGGAGTTAAGGAAATTAACAGCGTCGTTTGATACTCCAACTGTTAAGTCCATCACTGCTAAAGCACCCAGTAGTACAATAGCAATAAAGAAAAATGTCTCCATATTAATATTTAATGTTATAAGTTTCGTAACACTTGCCCCTGCTACTTATAGTAACAAGATTGCATATTTGGGTGTAAAATTAGATAAAATTTCTTAATCATACAAATTAAAAATGAAATACACTAAACCTAATTTTACATTCGCTTGAGCGATAATTTAATGATTCGCTCAATCTTCTCGCCTGGATTATCAGTTATAACGCTCTTAACAACTTTCTCGCTCTGCGAACGATTAAAGCCTAGCATCTGAAGGGCATTAATCGCCTCAATAGCTATCGACATATCATAATTTACTGCCGTTGGGCTCTCTCCATCCGAATCGGTTTGAATAATTGTGGTTATCTTATCTCGTAACTCAACAATAACTTTTTCGGCTGTTTTTTGACCTAATCCTTTAACCTTTTTTAATGTTATAGTATCGCCAGTAGCAATGATATGTCCCAGCTCGATGGGTGAAAAGGTTGAAAGTATAGTGCGAGCTGTATTGCCTCCTACGCCCGATACATCTGTTAAACTCTGAAAAACAGCACGCTCCTGCTTAGTGAAAAATCCATATAAAACAGGTAGATCATCTCGTAAATTGTATAGGTGAGTGTATATTTTCGCATTCTGGCTATCTCCTATAAGTGAGTAGGTTTGAAGTGATATATTAATTGCATATCCAACACCCGACACATCAAGCACAAGCTGTGTCGGAGTTAGCTCTTCAACTCGGCCATTAAAATATTCGTACATAGTATTTTATCTATTAAATTGATTAAAAAAATCCCAAAGAATAACCCCTGCTGCCACTGATACATTAAGCGAATGTTTTGTTCCAATCTGCGGAATCTCGATAGCTGTGTCGCACATATTAACCACACCCTGCGATACACCATTAACCTCGTTACCTACTACTATTGCATATTTTTTTGATTTGTCAACTGTAAATTGATTGAGCATAACACTCCCCTCAACCTGCTCTAAAACGATGATTGTGTAACCAAGATTTTTTAACGATTGAATCGCATCGCAACACTCTTTAACATACTCCCACTGTATAGTTAATTCGGCCCCTAATGCAGTTTTGTGTATCTCACGATTTGGAGGGGTGGCGCATATACCACACAGATATATTTTTTCGATACCAAAAGCGTCGGCACTACGAAAGAGCGACCCTATATTATTTAGGCTACGCAGATTATCAGCTACAACAATCAGCGGAGTACGATTAGAGGTAGCAAACTCCTCGGCTGTCAAACGACCCAGTTCGCTGTTTAATATTTTTCTCATAATATTCTTATATGCTCTTTTTTCGAGAGCAAAGATAACACATTTTTTTTAATTGTATCTTTTATTACAGTGCAATTTTGAAATTGATGATATTGTAATGCTACTTTTGTGTTATTAATATAATATAACCATTTAAAATTTAAGCGTATGAAATATTATCAAGGCGAAACAATAGAAGCAACTATACAGAGTGATGATTTAGTACTCGAAAATGTAGATTTCTCTATTTGGATATATCGTGATAGAGGGTGCCCTATAGTGATTAATAAAAGTCAGATGAACTTTACCAATGAGGGAACATATAAATTGGTAATTGGTTCGGAGGTGACAGCCGAAATGCCATCAGGTAGGTATAATATTGAGATTGTTGTGGCAGATGATACAGTTATTATTGGACGTGCCATAGCTTTCGAATTAATATGTAGTGTGTCGAAAGGGGGATTGTGTTATGAGTAAAGTAGAGATAAAATTAACTAAGGGAATAGATGGAGTTGTGGCTGATGTAGCGCATCTCACACTAGCTCTGTCCAAGGGTGAAAAGGGCGAGCAAGGCGAAAAGGGTGAAAAAGGCGAAAAGGGAGACAAAGGCGAAAAGGGAGACAAAGGCGAAAAGGGCGAGCAAGGTATAAAAGGAGACAAAGGTGATAGCGGAAGTCAAGGGGCACAAGGTGATACGGGCGAGCAAGGAGATAAAGGCGAGCAAGGAGAGCAAGGAGATAAAGGAGAGCAAGGAGATAAAGGAGAGCAAGGAGAGGCTGGGGTATCTGTTATCTCTACCGATGTGGAGTACACCAAATCTACTGACCCCTCAACAGCGCCTATTAGTGGTTGGCAGACAACGGCTCCAATTTGGGAAAACGGCTCATATATTTGGCATCGAGTTAAAACCACTTATAGTAGTGGTGACTCTACTACATCAATACCAGTAAATCTTACAGGAGCACAAGGAGCGGGGGGAGACACAGGCGTAGGGGTAACTTCGATAATAGAAGAGTATTACTTGTCGTCAAGCAAAACAGAGCAGATAGGTGGTGCGTGGTCTACTGTTACCCCAACGTGGAGTAGTGGTAAATATGTTTGGATTCGCTCTAAAGTTACATATACCGATAACACAATCGAATATGTTGGGCTTTACTGCGATAGTTCGTGGGAGGCGGTTAATGAGATTATAGTAGGAGGAGAAAACTTACTTGATGGCAGTGAGGCAGAGAGGCAAACAACTCGTTTTTTGTCGATAGCGACAGATACGATTCTTGCGCCATATATTGACAAGGAAATAGTAGTTTCGTTTGATGGTTGGATAAACGATGGTGGTACTGAGAGAAATATTAGTGTGTATGCTTATCAAAATTCAGGTATCTCAATCGAAAAAGTTGATTCTTTCCCTTTTGCATTTGAGAAGCAGCGGTTTACTATAAAAACAAAAGTAAAAGATTATGGTATTCTTAACCCTACCTACACTAAAGGAGCTATCGCATTTTACGATTTTAAAGGCGCAAATAAATACTCTATTAGCCATATAATGATAGAACTAGGCAATGTAGCTACTGATTGGAGAGACTCTAGGAATGACGTTCTTGAATTAATAGAGCAAGCTAAAGATACAAACCTTAAAGAGAATCTTCACGCTGTAACTAACTCGACTACGGTACCAACAACCCCAACAGGTGCAACAGGTATTTGGAAAGATGATTATGTGGATGCTCAACCTAGCGAGAGTAACCGTTATTCTTGGATTTCAACTCGCACAAAGGTTAATGGTGTATGGGGTGCTTATTCTACTCCTGCCATTTATGCTACGTGGTCTAAGGATGGGGTTAAAGGGTCAAGTGTAACAAATAACATAACTCAATGGAATTTGTCAAGCTCTACTACCACACCAAATGGCAGTTGGGTTGAGGAGTACCCTGACTATGAGACTAACAAAACGAAATTCTTATGGGTAAGGACTCGCACTACCTATGATGAGGGCGATGATACGTTTAGTGTACCGCATCTGGATGAAAACTGGCGAGTGAATACATCAACAGAATACCTGAAAGAGGCGATGGAGAGCACTACAGTGTCGGAGGTTAAGGGTGTATCATTGGCAGAAATTATGGTTGTTAGAGAGGGTGAAGAGATTGCTGATGTTAGGGCAGGTATGAGTGGCATTAGTGGCGATGGAGTTTCGTTTTTCGCTCACAGCGAGAATGCCTATGATGTAGCAGTAGCATTTGCCGAGAATAAGAGTGCTACTCGTCCTAATTTTATGGTAGATGATACAGGGCGAGTTTATGCAAATGATGCAGATATTAATGGTAATGTAGTAGGTAAGTATATAGAGGCAAAAGGGGCGTTTTTATACGATTTTTTACCTTTAAATGTGAATGCTGGATATAATTTCCCTAATCTTAATTTATATTCCAACTACGATTTAACTGTTGTAGGTAATGGAGGTGTTTCATTGCAGCAATATGCTGGAACAACTTATGATAAGCGTTCGATAAATTTTGCCTCTAGAGGTATAACTACCTTGATAACACCCGACGAAGCATACACCATTTCGCCTAACACAATTAACCAGTTTGTGAATGTTAATGGTAGGTGGATGCCCCTTAGCGAGCCCCTTATTAAATTAATAGCAGATGAAGGAGCGTTTACGGTTGTATATAATAATGGGATTATGATACAAGGGGGGACTTTTCAAACAAATAGCCCCACTACTGGCACATATACCTTTCCGCTGAGTTATTTATATACTCCAGTTGTTACGGCAACAATGCACCATCACCCTACGTCGATAATAGCAAGCGTTGCTATCAATCCTACTCGATTTGGGTTCGACTACCAAAAAAGAGAGACCGATGGGGGGCGAATAGATGTCTCATACGAAAGGGCATCGTGGTTAGCAATAGGTTATATACAATTAAATTAATGGTATGAAAATTTTTTGGAAAAATGGATTCACCCTCTCCAAGGTTGAGGGGGCAATCGAAATAGATGAGTCATTATGGCGCGAGTTGTTGCAGAAACAGTCTGAAGGTTATAAGATTGTGACATCAAGTGATGGTACTCCCGAGGCAGTAGAGTATGAACACGACAAAACAGAGGAGTTACGTAGCGAGTTGCGTAATAAGTATCGCGAGTTAGCCGCCTCAGACTATAAAATAATTAAGTGTTACGAATTTCAATTAATCGACCAACAGAGCCCATATGATATTGAGACTCTGCATCGCGAACGTGAAGCCTTGCGTATCATGATTAACAATCTTAGACAACAATTAAATTAATATGATAAAAAATATTATCATTGCGGTATTAGTTTTGGTGGTGGGGTGGTCTATCTTTTTCTATCGTAAGGTTGAAGAGGTGACAACTACCACTATCGAACGTAGAGATTCGATAATTAGAGATACAATTATTGATACTTTGATTGTCGAGATAGAAAGCGAACTTATACGATATGATACCCTTTATTATAGAGATACTATATCTTTGCCGATACCCATTAAAAAGCACTATTTTAGAGATAGTAACTATTATATGGTGATTGAGGGGTTTAATGTGCGTCCAATATCGTTAGAGATATATTCACAACAAAAATTCACAACAATAGATAGAACTGTA
>CAYJHM010000088.1:4542-8832 GCA_964369935.1 uncultured Rikenellaceae bacterium | reverse complement strand
ACTATCTTTGTAATATTACAACAGTGAATATTGACATATAACTAAAGCGAGAAGGGAGTTGTAAATAGTAATTATTAACAATTAAAACAAAAAGTTATGAGAAGTATCACATCATTTGATTTACAGTATGCACACCGTTTCTATGGTTTCAAGGGGGAGGCTCAATATCTTCACGGACATACAGGAGTAGTAACTATCGAGGTAGAGGATAGCATTAACGAGGGGGTTAATATGGTTTATCCTTGTAATGAAATTCAAAAAATAGCTTGGGATGTTCTTAAAAATTTCGACCATTCACTTATCCTAAGAGAGGACGATCCTCTATTACCTGCTATACTTGATGTATATGAAGCTACGGGCATAAGAAATGGGCACCCACAAAACACAATGAAAGGGGAGGCGTTTGAAACAGAGCTTGCGAAAGCTTACCCTGATTGTCGCTTAGTTGTAACAAAAGAGACTATGACCGTTGAAGGTATGATAAAAATCATATACAATCTTCTAAAAGAGAAGTTAAACATTGCAAAAATCACATTTACAAGTGGCGTAAACGCTGGTTCGATGGAGTTTGAAACCAATAATGCAATAGAACGATGCCCTCTATGCGGTATTGCTTTAGATGCAAATGGTGTATGCCACAAGTGCGGATATAGAAAATAGTAGTGCAACTTAGAGAGATTCTCTAAAATACAAATCACTCTATTTAGGCTAATTCGCAAAACTCTAGTTCAAGAAAGATTTTGGACTGCGTTCAAAATAAAATACTACCCCCATTTTTGAGGTAAATCTCAGAAATGGGGGTAAATATTAGCTTTTAGTTATTTTAATATATTGTAAGTCAGTGACTTACATTTAGAAAATCACTCTATCTAGTCGTCCCTTAAAAAGGCGGTTAGAGTTTTAAAGGGGCAGCTAAGTAAGAGAAAGTGCCACAGATGACGTGCTTATGGGAAAAGCCTTCATAAAATAAAGGTACGCAAATCACTTTACCCCTACTTCGATTCTCTTAGTTGAGGTATTATCTTCTCAACAGCTTGAATATACATTGAGGGCGAACTCATACTCATTCCCATTGTTACACGTCCACCACTTTCGGCTTTCATCTTTGCTGCCTTCTCCTGTTCAATTTTTGCCTCTTCTTTAGCTAAAACAATAGCCTCCTCAAGAAGCTCAGCCATTTTAAGCCTTATCTTTACATCGTCACAACGCTGTTCAATTCGAAGAGATTGATTATATAGAGCCGCTAAATGAGAATTTCCACTATCTTTATACTCGGCAGTAATAAGTTTTAAATAAGCACCCCAGTCACTCATCATCTCGGCATTATTAACCTTTGCTACGTGAATTAAGTCATCTTTCATATCTTTAGGTAATTCAGCACCTTTTACCCTCTGATTAAAGGCCTTGAAACCCTCTTTATCTAATATTGGAGTATCACCAGCGGTTACAAACGATCGAGCCTTCGTGTACCACAAATCGGCGCGCTGCCTCTCGGCTATTTTGGCATACTTCTGTTCGAAAAGATTATAACTAAGTATAAATAGCTGCGCTACCCTTGCATCGATATCTTTAACATTTTCTCTAAACATGTTAAAGTTATCCTCTTTAAGCAACTCCTCAAGAGTCATATCAGTTAAAAAATCAGCTGTAACCTTACCTGCTTTTTCACTCTCATTCGCTTGCCCAAGAATTGAGATATACTCTTTCACAAACTCCGAACCTCTCTCGCCAGAGTTGTACTTTACATTATACGAAGTTAATCCACTATTCTCAACCCCCATTATCGAGTGCTTAATAAATTCGCTACCCGAGATTCCTGCCCCAACAAATTTATGAGTCATATTACCATCCTTATCTGCAAACACGAACGTTGGGAAAGCATTATAGTTATACTTATCTTTAAGCTCTCGAGCAAACTCTTTTAATTTATCTGTCTCAACATATATATTTATATAGTTATCGTTATGATACTTAGCAACAGCAGGCTCTTTAAATGTAGTAGCCTTAATCTGTTTACACGGGCCGCACCACGTAGCCGACACATTAATAAATAGTGGTTTACCCTCGTTTCTTGCAAGCGCAATAGCCTCGTCTAAACTACCTACGGCATTAAATAATATTTCATCGTTGTTTGCATATTCAGCTAGTGCATTCTCACCATGAGCAATAAACCCATTAACCGAAGTGGTGCCCTCCTCGCTAGTAATTAAAGTTCCGTCGGCTGCGAAATAGAGATAAGCAGGATAATCTTGCACGCCATTACTCTTTGCTACTTTATAGGGGTCTTTATCAGCATCTAACTTAATCGACACAAAGTGCTGATTATAAAAATCGGCTACCTTATTAAGTGTAAACACATCGTTTTGCATAAGCTTACAAGGGCGCGACCAAGAGATATAGTTATCAACAAATAACATTTTACCCTCGCTCTTAGCTACCTCTAACGCCTGCTTAAAATCAAGATCACGAAATTCAATAGCACGAGTATTTACACGTTTGATAGCTGCATTTTCCATTGAAATTTTAGCCATTTCGAGAAGTTTACTCGCCCCTTGCTTCTCTATTGTAAACCAATTAGACGATTCGAGTTGTTCTCCATTATTAGTATAAAAAACTAAACAGGGATACATAAGAGAGTGCAAATGATTACTAAAATCTTTATTAGCTCTATCTTGCATATCAATACGTACAGCATAAAAATTTCTGTTTATATAATTACTAAGAGCCTTATCTTCGAATAAGGTAGCAATTTGCGGAGCATCTTTATCGCCCATACACACATCAATAATCAACTGCCTGTTCATCGATTTGCCCATTGCCAACGCTTGTTCAAATGTTGCACTCACAAACTTAATCTGAGCACCTGCCACAACTGTAAATAGCACTAATACAGCACTTAAAATTAATTGTCTCATTCTTTCATAAAATTTTATCTATTAATAGGCAATATAAACGAAAAAGTTAGCTATTTTATTGCGTTATGGCACTAAAATAACTAACTTTTATTCGAACATTCTCTATTATTACAATTTACAGAGTGATTACCCTAAAGATAACATCTTCTTCTCCATAATTAGTTCGTGATTATCCTCTTGCGGAGAGAAATACATAATACTGCGAATAAAATCACCTTCGCAGCATGTATAGTCGTAGTAACCTCGCTCTTGATCATTAAGCTCATCTTTTGTAACTACTCTCGGCTTAATCTTATGTAGCTCCTCAATATCGGCACTGTTACTATGCTTCACAAATAGTATTCTACGAGCTATGGGGTTATGGTTAAAATCGTGCGAAAGATAGATACCCTTCAATACACTAGGGTTATCAAACAGAGGCAACTGTAACGATATGTTACGCAAGCCAAATGTACGATTACGCTGTTCGTTAATAAAAATATAACCTATCTGGTGTGCCGTAAACATAGCAACACCACAATACTCAACACCCTGCTCGTTAATAAATGTTACACGTGGCATAATCTCACCCTTCTCAATATCCGAAACCAGATAAGGTTCTACTTTAAGAGCATCTTTATACGACGAACGACTATATGATAAATATATTCCGCTATAATTATTAGCCTGCGTAATATATTTTGAAGCTTCGCGCTGTACATCTCCAAAAAATATATTTTCATCTCCGCCAGTCGAGCCAATAGTCCTAACATCCATATCAGACAGACGCTCGTCGAGTATAGATAAGAGTTCAAAGAACTTCTTTCGCGACACATTATTCACAAGCTGTATAGACTCTTCGATAGCATACTCATAATCATCACTCTTAGATGCCATATCTATTATAGAGGGTAAAATTGTAGAGTAAATTGCCGATAAAACACTAGATGTAACATCAACACCCTCAGCTATATCCTTCATTTTTGCACCACTATCACGCAACTGCTTTATTCTTATATAAACAGCCGATACTTTATCAATAATCTTTTTATCAGTATTCACAATTTCCATATTTTCAAAATTCCATTTTGTACTAACCATCAAACAATGATATAGATATTAACTGCAAAATAACAAAAAAAATATTACAAAATTGTTTCACAAAAATAACATTAATATTAAGTAATTTTATAGGGTAAAAATGCTATTATTATTAATCATTTATTCATTTTTTTGCCCATTTTTTACCTCTACCTTTGCTGTCGAAATTAATAAACAGAGATTAATAATAAAAAAATAATTACTAATAAAGAAAAAGATTATGTTATCTAAATTAATTGAAAGATTAAAAAGAAACAAGCAGCTAAGCACAATTCTATTTATTTTGTGGGCTGGT
>CAYJHM010000088.1:0-4532 GCA_964369935.1 uncultured Rikenellaceae bacterium | reverse complement strand
AACGGCACTACTAAGTTACTCGTTAGTTTACATGTTACGTAAGCCATTTACCGCTGGTGTGTATGATGGTTTAGAGTTTTTTGGTATGGACTACAAAGTAGCTGTTACTACTATTCAAATTATTGGTTATCTAATAGCTAAATTTGTAGGAATCAAGTTAATTTCTGAATTAAAAAGAGAGCAGCGCTTTAAATTTTTCGCTGTTTCAGTTATCGTAGCCGAGCTGTCGTTAGTTGGTTTTGGATTAATTCCTCAACCTTACAATGCAATAGCAATGTTCTTCAATGGTATATCGCTAGGCTGTATGTGGGGAGTAATATTCAGCTTTATCGAGGGACGCAAAGTTACTGATGTGCTTGCAAGTATTTTAAGTGTAAGTATCGTATTCAGTTCGGGAATGGCTAAGAGTGTTGGAATATTTTTAATGAACGACTTGGGGGTAAGCCAGTTTTGGATGCCTGCCGTAGTAGGTGCTATTGCCCTTCCGCTTCTTTTCTTAACAGCATACTCGTTAATTAAGCTACCCCACCCTAACAATAACGACATGGAGCAACGTTGCGAGCGTAAAGCTATTGACCATGGCGAGCGCATGGCTATCTTCAAGAAATTTATGCCTATACTAGTACTAATTTTAGCAGCTAACTTCCTTATCGTTACCCTTCGCGATTTAAAAGAGGATTTCTTAGTTAATATTATCGATATGAGCGAGCAATCATCGTGGTTATTTGCTCAAGTAGATTCAGTAGTAACTGTTATAATACTGATTCTTTTTGCTGCAACTACGCTTATAAAGAAAAATATCACCGTTTTAGTTTCAATGCTTATTGTGGTTGTTTTATCTAATATAACAATGGCCTACATATCGTTAAACTACGAAGCACTTCAATTGTCTACTGTTACATGGTTATTTATGCAGAGTTTACCACTATACATTGCGTATTTAGCATTTCAATCGGTGTTCTTCGATCGTTTTATTGCATGTTTCAAGGTTAAAGGTAATGTAGGTTATTTTATTGCCCTTATCGACTTTGTAGGCTATGTAGGAACAGTAACCGTTTTAATGATTAAAGAGATGATGGGTGTTGATTTCGACTGGTTCAAAACATACAACTACTTATCAGCAACCGTAGGAATCGTTTCGGCAGTAACATTCACCCTAGCAATAGTATTCATTATTGCAGCGTACAGAAAATCGAAAAGAGCACCTCAAGATAATGTAACTGAACACAATATAGAGGCGCAAATGATTCCAGCAACAATATGCGCTTAATATAAATAAGAGAATAAATTAATAACATAAAAAAAGAAAAAAGAGATGAAAAAAATTGAATGTATTATTTTCGACTGGGCAGGCACAACAGTTGATTATGGATGTTTTGCTCCAGTAGCAGCTTTTGTAAAAGCATTTAACGAGTTAAATATCGACATTACAATAGAAGAGGCACGTGGCCCAATGGGTATGACAAAAATAGATCACATCAGAGAGCTTTTTAAACTTGAAAGTGTGACAACACAATTTAGTAAACTATTTAACAAGCAGTGGAACGAAGATGATGTTGCAGCTGTTTACGGAAACTTCGAGAAGCACCTTTTTGCATCACTTTCAGAGTTCACTACTCCAATACCTCACACTATCGACACAGTTGCAAAACTTCGCGAGGCAGGTCTAAAAATTGGTTCTACATCGGGTTACACAGCTAAAATGATGGAGGTTGTTGCTCCTGGAGCGAAAAACAACGGATACTCTCCTGATTGTTATGTAACATCGGATGGATTACCAGCTGGTCGCCCTCTTCCGTTTATGATTTATCAAAATATGATTAATTTAGCGGTTGCATCACCAAAAAATATCGTTAAGGTTGGTGATACGATATCAGACATCAAAGAGGGTGTAAACGCAGGCGTTTGGAGTGTAGGAGTAATTATGGGAAGTAGCGAGCTAGGATTAAGCCAAGAGGATGCTGCAACAATAGATAAAACAGAGCTAGATGCAATGATTGAGGGTGTAAAAAACAAATTTACAGCAGCAGGAGCACACTACAACATTCTTACACTAGAGGAGCTTCCTGCACTTATAGAAGAGATAAACAACGAAATGAACAAGTAAAAAAAGTCAAGTTAAAAAACAAATAATAAAGATACAGATTATGGAATCAATGGAAAGACCTTATATATTATTAACACCAGGTCCACTAACAACATCAAATAGAGTAAGAAGCGCAATGTTAAAAGATTGGTGTACTTGGGATGCCGACTACAACCTTAATATTGTTCAAAATATACGTAAAGAGTTACTATCAATAGCTAAGATATCGTCAAACAACTACACAACGGTACTTCTTCAGGGAAGCGGCACATATAGTGTTGAGGCAGCTGTTTCGTGTTGCGTATCAAAAAACGACAAATTATTAGTTATTGCTAACGGCGCTTATGGTGATAGAATTGGTGAAATTTGCCAATACAACAATATCAACAGCACAGTTATCACTCTTGAAGAGACTCAACTAGTAACTCCCGAAATGGTTAAAGAGGCACTAGAGGCAGACAGTTCACTAACACATGTTTCGGTGGTTCATTGCGAAACAACAACTGGAATATTAAACCCTATCGAAGATATAGCAAAAGTTGTAAAAGAGGCAGGCAAGATATTTATTGTAGATGCTATGAGCTCGTTTGGTGGTATTCCAATCTCGGTAGAGGAGCTTGATATTGATGTTATCATCAGTAGTGCTAATAAGTGTATCCAAGGAGTTCCAGGTTTTGGATTTATTATCCTTAAAAAGAGTATTCTTGAATCAACAAAAGGAAATTCGCGCACACTTTCACTTGACATCTACGAGCAATGTATCTGCATGGATAAGGGCGAGGGCAAATGGCGTTTCACATCTCCAACACACGTAGTAAGAGCTTTTGCCGAGGCAATCGAAGAGCTTAAAGAGGAGGGAGGCGTAGAGGCACGTAACCTAAGATATATCGAGAATCATAGAACTCTAGTTGATGGAATGCGCAAGGCTGGCTTCGAGACTCTTCTACCTGATAATATCCAAGCACCTATTATCACATCATTCTTATATCCTAACAATCAATTCTCGTTCGAGGAGTTCTACTACAAGCTAAAAGAGAGAGGTTTTGTTATCTACCCTGGTAAGATTTCTAAGCACTTAACTTTCCGTATTGGTAATATCGGAGATGTTCACCCAGCCGATTTTGCTAAACTAACAAGCGAAGTAGCGAACCTAAAATAGAATATATATTTATTAGAGAGATGATAACACGAGTAAAGAGTATATTAGTGATTGTGTTTGTAATGGTTGCATCAACTGTTACCTATGCACAAGAACAAGCAAGTGTTAAGTTCAGGACAAGAACACTTTTTGATATTGGCCGCAGTAGCCTCGACAAATACGACAGTAGAGTGTATCCATATTTCAGTGATTTGCGCTTAGGAACAAAGGTATCAATGGGGTCATCGAGTTTTAAAATGGATGTCGGAATATCGGGCAGTAAAGTTTCGATAAAAGATATGATATTTAATTTCGAGATGAAGGATAGTTATATATCGGTTGGAAACAGCTACGAGCCCTTTAGTATAGATATGATTACTAGTTCGGTGGATTTACGATTCAACAATTCGGCTAATTCATCGCAAGCAATATCTACGGGGCGCACTATGGGTGTTACATACTACCTCTACCCTGGTGATTATTTCGGAGCGATAGGCGTTTATAGCGATAATTCGGTGAGCGATTTTTTCTCTCCAGCTAATACCTCTAGCGCAATAGCTGTTACTACCCGACAATTATATCGCAAATACCGTGATAACAACTTACTTCAGTTTGGTGGTGCCTTCTCGTATAGAACACCAAACACCGACTCGAACGTAGAGCCATACAGGGTTATCTCTCTAGCTGCCGAAGGCAACGACGGCATCAACGAAGAGGCGATTATTGCAGCAAGCATAGATAATGTAAAGAGCCATTTTAAGACTAACATCGAATTACTAACCGTGGTTAATGATTTTATGGCTCAGGCAGAGTTCTTACACTCTAACATTTCTCGTTTAGATGGATATAACTCGTATAGAGCGTACGGAGGATATATTCAGTTGTCTTATCTATTTGGTAAGGGCAGTTATGGCTACGATTATCAGTTGGCAGTACCAACAAGACCCACAGCTAATTCATACGAATTAACTACAAGGGTTGATTATCTAAATGCTAACAGCGAAGAGAGCAAAATATATGGTGGCGAACTAACCTCATACTCGATTGGAGTAAACTACTTCTTAACTAAGAGTTTTGCAGTTAAGTTTAACGCCAACTACATCCAGTCGCACGGCAATAGTGGCTCTAATCACTTCACTACCCTACTTAGATTACAGTTTGTTATCTAAGTTAAGTAAAAAGGCTAATTCGCAAAACTCAAATTCAAGAAGGCTTTTTCCATAAGCACGTCATCTGCATCACATTCACTTACTCGCAAGAGTAATGCACCACAGCTAATGCACTTATGGAAAAAGCGAACACTTTGGG
>CAYJHM010000087.1:3185-8840 GCA_964369935.1 uncultured Rikenellaceae bacterium | reverse complement strand
GACTATCTACTATTATGTTTTTACGGTATAGGATAACCTTTTCTCCAAATATCTTATTCTCCTCGGTGAATAGTGCTGAACGATTTCGTAGCTCCATCACCGCTTTAGGAACAAGCTTGTCAGCAACAAAATCTACCCACTCTTTTACACGCCCGATGGTTTGACCTTTGATTATAATGTCTGCCTTGTTATCATAGTATTTACTGCCTATACGATGAGCAAAATAGTATCTTATCAGCTCCTTAATCCTATCTTTAAACATATAGCTAATTATTAGGGCTAAGAAAAAAGGCATCGAGAAGTTCCCATATTCGTGCTGCATATAAAATGATACCACTGTTGCAAATAACATTGCTAATCCAGCAGCAATAGAGAAGTATAGCTGTTCTACAAATACTCCGTCTCTCTTACGCTCTAAGTTAATATATAGATTGCTCTCCATATATTTACGCAACAATCCACGTCTAAATATAAAATCTTGATTATTTCGTTTTTTACCCTCTTCAATAGTTATATATCCCTTACTTGCACGGTGTGAAACCTCGCGCTCTATAATCTTAACTATCCTCTTTTTTATGTTATCAACACAATCATAGTTATTCTCTTTTGTTAAGCTCTCTAGTCGCTTGATGACACGGTACGAGTATGAGTTAATAACCATAGCTAAATACTCGTCAGCAAACGAGTAAAACTTATCTATCCGCGAATCGAAGTTCGATATATCATAACTTGTGTGTATATTGCGGAACTTTTCAACTATATCGTTAATCTCGTTAATGTAATGGTTACATTGATTAATGCAATTATCCCTATTCATCGAGCTGATAACCCTACTTACCGAACTCTTTAAAATAGTTGTAAACATTTTTAGTTGATACTCAAAATTATATAGTCTTTTTTTACTTATTTTAACCTTTAACGACTCGAGCGAATTAATAATATTATTGTACGGTTCGGCTGTACCATTAACAATCGAGTCTAACGAGAAGATAGGTATAATTAACCTCACATTAGACTTCACATCACGATAGAACTGCTTTTTTCCGTATGTGTAGGGATTAACCTCTAAACTATGCGGAACAAAAATCCAAGTATTAACCGTAAAGTTATTTTTTTTTACACTCTCGTTTACCACAAAGCTCTTTTTTAGCTCTATGGTAAACTTATCGTGTATTTTAGTATCAATATTTATCATACTCTCCGATTAACGGAAAAATACCCCCTGAGAGTGGTCGAGCCATCTCAGAACGGTCTCTCCCCAGATGAAAATCATAACCCAAGCTATCCCCATCATTGTTATACCAAACTTAAACGATTCGGCAACACTATATTGGTTGGTAGTGTAGAGAACAGCAGCTGGCTTGCTATTAAATGGTAGGGTGTAAACGTGTTCGATTAGTAGGGCTACGGGGAAAGCTAAGCTCATTACTGAATAACCAAACTCGTTAGCCACACCAATAGCGATAGGCACAAATATCAGAGCGCGCATGGTTTTGCTCTGGAATATAAGAGCACTAAATAGCATCATACCTGTTAAGATAGTAAATAGTACCCAAAATGGCGTTGAGCCTGTTACCCCAAGTGCATCAAACGATGCCCCAACCATTGTTGCTGGTAGATCGGTAGCTGTAAGCCCTGCACCAATGGTGTATGCTCCCGCCGAGAAAATCATTAAGTGCCATGGTATATCTATATCATTCCATTTTACAATACCTATCTTAGGGGTTAAAGCAAGAACCGCACCGATAAATGCAACAGTTGTTTGGCTAATCCCGTGAACCGAATCGGTAGCCCACATAAGAAGTACTGAGGTGAATAGGATGATTGCTTTTATCTCGTCGAAACTGATTTTGCCCATTGCATCAAGCTCACGTTTAAGATATTGCATACCCCCCTCGATTTGAGGCTTATCTTGCTCTTTAGTAAGAGGGAAAAATATTTTCGAGCCAACAAACCAACCTATTAGTATCAGTATAATAGCCAAAGGAAAGGCAGCAGCTAGCCAAGTGCTAAAAAATATATCAGCACCTATTGCCCCTGCAATGATAGAGGCAGCTAATAGATTAGCTCCCGAGCCTGTTAGGAATCCTGCGGCACCCATATTTATTTGAAACAAGTTTTGGAGTACTATATTTCGTCCAAAATTGTTCCGTTTCCCATCCTGTGCTCCATATATAGCAGCCACAACCATAAATATTGGTAGTAGGATTGTTGCTTTAGCTGTTGTTGCTGAAATAAATGCTGAAAGTACAATGTTGATAACAATAAAACTAAAAATTATACCTGCCGAATTTTTACCAAATTTCAGTACAAACCAGAGGGCGAACCGTTTAGCTACTTGTGTCTTAACCATCATACTTGCAAGCACGAAAGATAAGATATTTAACCACATTACAGGGTGTCCTAATTGAGCATAGGCATCCTTATCTGATGTTACACTTGTCAGTACAGTAAATAGTATAACAAATAGCGAAGTTAAATAGTTTGGTATAGCCTCGGTTATCCATAAAACGATTGATGCAGAAAAAATTGCAAGCATAGCATAATTTATACGCACAAAATCGTTTAACCCTAGTTCGGCTAACCTAGCAGCAGCCTTTTTTCCTAGCTCGCTACCCTCGATATTATTTAAAAACGGAATATCTATCACATAATAGATTAATATAAATACTAGAATGGCTAATGGACCACCAATGATAGATAGTGTTTTTTCGATACCCGATTATACGATAATTCTTCATATCTAATGGATCGAAAGGAACTAATTTATCTTCATTCATAATAGTCTTTAAATTATACTTTTCGGATTACCAATTTTTATACGGGTTTTTCATAAGCATCGAGTTGTAGTACTTAACATCGCCAGTAACCTCCTGCCCTAACCATTCAGGTTTAACAAACGCCTCATCTTCGCTATTCAATTCTATCTCGGCAACTGTTAGCCCCTCGTTTTCGCCGTAGAACTCATCTACTTCGAATGTGTGTTCGCCCGATTTAACCAAAAACCTGCTCTTATCGATAACGCCTGGCTCGCATAAGTTAAGCAGTTCTCTAACTTCGCTTATAGGAATCTCTTTCTCCCACTCGTAACGGCTAGCGCCACTTGCCGAACCTATCCCCTTGATGGTTATGAATCCCTTTTCGCCCTTAACACGAACTCTAACAGTACGCTCAGGTACCGATGAAAGGTATCCTTGAGTAATCCTTGTCTCTTTTATAGCTGACGATTTAAAATCACCTATAACTAAAAATTTTCTTTCAATCTCTTGTGCCATAATCTATCTGTTTGCAAGTGGTTTGTCAATCATTCCAATAACACGCTTAATGGCTTGAAGGTAATTAATATTCTCAACACCATCTAAGCCACAATCTGCGATTGTCTTTTTTATATCCTCTAATTCGGTTGATTCAGAGTTTATTGTCACTATCTTTGCTCCGTTGATAAGTACATTTCCAACTTCACATATAGTGTTGTTTACCATATATCCAAAACGTTGCTTGTGAACCTTTACAGCTGCTAGATTATTATTGCTTTTGATAAGTTCCATAAATTCGTCGTAACTGTATGTCTCTTTTGTTAGTTCGGGCATCTCTACCATAAATGCAGGGAACACCTCCTCACGAAGTACTGTTGCCGATATAGGGAATTCGCCTTTCATTAATGGATTCCACTGTTCAAGTCCATCAACCGTTTGAACATAAGTTTTAATATCCATCTTCCCATCTCTAATCTTTGTATTATTAATATCATTAGTACGTGAAATAATATATATTTCGTCGCTGCTACGCTCCCATACCTTCTCGGGTACAGGTACAGATAGGCGAGCCATACGTTTATGCGCTTCGCAGAAACACTGCCCAAAACTTCTAAATTCAAAACGAGGTTTTGTTTCAACCCCAATTTCCATCTTCTCTTTAGTCATAATATTGAGTCTTTAATTACATATTCGAAAAAGGAGAGCTTTTCACTCTCCTTTAATATTATTATTTTTAGAATGCAATTTGTACACGGAAAGCTATCATTCCAAAATCAATTCCCTTCTTTCCAACTATTGTATGGTCGGCATCTGGGGTATTGCCAGGAATAATAAAATCATTCTCTAAGTCTTTACCTTCAATAGGGTCGCCTGCTGCGTTATAGCCTACATCGTATTTACCTGATTTACCATTTGCATACTCATCTTGATCGGTATACTGGTAGTTAAGCATAAGTTTAACTTGACGATTTACATAATAATTAAGACCAAGAGAGTAGGCCTTAGCCGAACCTCCATAAACAAGACCTAGCTCGTCGTTAAGGTCGATATAGTCGAAACGAGCAGCAATCTCTAAATCACCCCAATCTTTTCCACGTGTAGGGCGGGTCATCTTATTACCATCGGCATCGTAGCGTTGTTGCCCACCAAATAGTAGGTATGAAGCCTGTACATAACCACCCCAGAAATTTTTATCCTCTTTGTTATAAAGTATCTCCTCGCTCTCGCCTTCGGTACCACCATCGCCCCAGATAGATAGGTACTCATCCATGCGTGCACCATCAACATTAACCTTTGTTCCCTCTATTGCTGATTCAAAACGTAATCCTCTATGGTAAGCAGTAAACTCTAAAGCATAACGAGTTTCATTTTCAGCGAAAATAACATTTGTGTCGGTATATTTTTTACGGTTTATGCTTGTAGTTGCACGGCAGCTATAACGAACAGCACCATACTCCCAATCCTCATTATCATCTATACCCTCCGAAGTTTTAGGTGTTCGGTGCGATATTGCTCCTGCAAATATTAAACCCGATGTTTTAGAGTTATAAAGAGGGCGAAGAGCTAATTTTAGATTGTAGGTACTTCCCTCGCTGTGTCCAAAATCTTTATTGTTATCCTCAACAAGCGCACGGGTCTCTAAATCTTTAATTTCCTGTCCGAAGTATCCTCCAGAGGCCCAAAGCCAGTCCTTGGCATACTTAAAGTTGATACCAACCGAACGAGATGGCGAGAATGCTGAATTAACAAATGCACGCTCGATTAACATAAGGTTACGTGAAGATGTATTTCTCTGCATCGAGAAAAACTCTTTAAATGTTCCAACTTGAACCTGCATATTATTAATACCATCGTAACGAACATACGCATCTTTTAGCTCAAATACTCCATCAGCCATATCCATATCAATTTCACCGTACCAATCTTTTAGTACTTGAGCCTTTACACCAAAGCGAGCACGACGAATAGAGAAACCATCGCCGATAGGCTCTAAATCTTCGCCATCTCCGAAGAAGAACGCACCATCAACATTTACACGAGCATCGAACCATAATTTATATGGGCTCTCGGTTGATGAAAGAACAAGAATACCATTTTGAGCAGTTGCTTTAACTTGCTCAGAGTTAACAGTGACTCCATACTGGTCTACTAGAACCTTTTTAGAGTCGTTCGTTTGTGCAAACGATAGGAGTGATGACATAGCAAACACCCCGATTAATAGAGTAAGCTTTTTCATGACTTTAAACAATTAGTTAATTATGTGTGTTGTAAGTTGTAATAAATACAAAGGTATTAAAATAATTGATAAAAACAAATTTTTTAGTAATAATTTACTGTTAAATTTTTACTATTCAATATTTTGTTGTGAAATTATTCGGTACACGATATTTATTTATTT
>CAYJHM010000087.1:0-3085 GCA_964369935.1 uncultured Rikenellaceae bacterium | reverse complement strand
TATTTATTTATTTGCCATTTCAATCTTCCCATTTACTAAAAAGCAACGATGAGCCCTATCTCTTAAATTATAGTTCGAGGCCATAGACGAACCATAAGCACCAGCACTGCGAATTGCAAGCAGGTCGCCTCGTTGTAGTTCGGGCAGGGCTATATTGTATCGTAAAATATCTGAACTTTCGCAAATAGGACCTCCAATAGTGTAATTTTTTAATTTTTTTGTGGAGGTTATGCACTCTATTTTGTGCTTGGCATTGTAGAGGGCAGGGCGTAAGAGGTCGGTCATTCCAGCATCTACAATAGCGTATGCCGACATAGACGACACCTCTTTTATGTACAGTACACGTGTGACAAGAGTTCCACATTGCCCTACCACAGCACGCCCTGGTTCGAAATGTAATCTCTGATTTTTGCGTAACACTATTCCGTTATTAAATATTTCGAAATAGGGTTCAAAATTTGTTATCAGTTCACTATCAGGATTGTCGTAATTGATTCCTAAGCCACCACCTAAATCTATAATCTCGATTTCGATACCTCTTGTTTCAATATACTTAACATAGCTATTTACTCGGCTACAAAGTGTTTTATATATAGTTAAATCGCGCACTTGCGAACCGATATGGAAGTGTAAACCAATCACTTTTATATTTTTACATTGGTTATAAATATTTAATATTCGCTCTAGTTCCCTATCCGAAATACCAAATTTACTTTCCCTCTGCCCGGTTGATATATATTTGTGCGTGTCGGGCTCAACATCTGGATTGAGTCGTAGTAGTACTCTCGCCGTCACTCCGCAACGAGCTGCAATATCGTTAATTACAGTGAACTCCTCGGCACTTTCGCAGTTTATTCCACCTATGTTATTTTTTATTGCAAATTCAAGCTCACGATCGCTTTTACCTGTACCAGCAAACATAATATCAGCAGGGTTAATGCCCACACTGAGAGCTAATTTTACCTCGTTCCCACTTACGCAGTCTGCACCAAAACCATAATCATTAATAATAGAGACTATTTCAGGTTCGAAATTGGCCTTTAGTGCGTAGTGTATAGTATAACCATATTTGTTGCTTAACTCTTTTAACTGTTGTAGTGTGGCGGGAAGGAGTTCTAAATCGTAGAGATAGTATGGTGTCTCTACTGTATTATAATCTATATCTTGTCTCATTATTCGAATATATATTTGTTTAATAGTTGTAAACTTTTTACTTTGTCCTCTTTGGCTACTAAGAGCGATATGCTACGGCTACTCGCTCCATACGATATCATCTTAACAGGGATGTCGGTTAGGGCATATAGTATCTTACTGGCTATGCCCGAGTGGTTGTACTCCATATTTCCCACCACGCAAACAATCGAATTGTCTGCCTCAACCTCTATACTCCCAAGCTCGAGTAGGTCGCACACTATATTATCGAGATTTGTGGTATCGTCGATAGTTAATGCTACTGCCACTTCAGAAGTTGTTATCATATCAATAGGGGTGCGCCAATGCTCAAACACTTCGAACACCCTACGAAGGAATCCGTAGGCCATTAACATCCTTGTTGAACTGATTCGTATTATCGTAATTCCATCCTTGGCGGCAATTGCTGTAAATATGCGCCTTTTATTCACATAATCGCTAATAATTGTCCCCATCGCCTCGGGGTTCATACTGTTTTTTAGTTTTACAGGTATATGTCTCTCTCGGCACGGTTGAATGGTTGAAGGGTGAAGTACTTTCGCTCCGAAATATGCAAGCTCGGCAGCCTCTTCAAAGCACATTATATCTACCCCTTTAGTTCCATCCACATATCTAGGGTCGTTATTGTGTATGCCATCAATGTCGCTCCATATTTGTACCTCGCTAGCCCCTATGGCAGCCCCAATAAGTGCCGCACTATAATCGCTACCTCCTCGTCCTAGATTATCCTCCTGTCCATTATGGGATAGAGCAATAAATCCCTGAGTAATATATACAACTTCACTGTTTAATTCAAGAGTGTTGAAGTATCTACTAATAAGGGGGAAGTCTACCGAGTCATCTTCACGTTTACGCATAAAATCGAAAGCAGAGAGTAGATGTGCATTTACTCCTTGCTCTTTAAGATACAGAGTAAATAGGGTAGTGCTCATAATTTCACCGAATGCAATAATTTTTCCACTATTCATATATTCTGGGCTCTGCACATACTCTTCGATAGTTGAGAAAATAGAGTCAGCACTATTAATTGCCTGTACTATCAAACTCTCATCGGTTAATAGTTGCGAAATAGTAGATTTATAACTGCTGCTCAATTCGTTAATGCTATTTCGTGCCAGCGAATCATCTCCACGTTTAATGCTTTCGGTAATGGAAATTAACTTGTCTGTTGTTCCACTCATTGCAGACAGAACAACAACGGTTGCCCCCTCTTGTAAGATGATTTTTGCAACACTGCTCATCATCTTGGCACTCCCCACCGATGTGCCTCCAAATTTTAATACTTTCATTTTCTTGACATTTAAAAAAGAAAGAGGTGTGTTGAAACTTTTGTCCAACACACCTCATATTTATTTAATAATATATACTAAACTACAATTATAGGCATAAATGTGTTGTCATAATGAATAACATCATAACAGGTTTACATTTTATTGCGCTAACAACCGAACCACCTAATTTAGATAGTTCTGCATAGTTCTTATTTTTGTTATATAAACCCATAATTATACCTATTTTGCAAAGATATTAAATATTTTTTAACAAACAAAATTATTTTTAATCAAGTTTAATTTATTGATATCATTATATAAAATAAGATACCCTTCAAATCTGAAGGGTATCTTACTATTGTAATTTGTAAAAATAAATCGTTTAGATAAAATTATGCTGCAGTTTTACTTTTGCAACATCCTCCGCCGCTGTTACCTTTGCAACATCCGCCAGATTTAGCAGAACCCTCTTTTGAAGAGCAACATCCACCCGACTTAGCTGCATCGCCACTCTTGCAACATCCACCGCCACTGCTCTTGCAACATCCGCTTTTAGCAGCACCATCTTTCGAAGAGCAACATCCGCCTGATTTAGCGGCACTATCTTTCGAAGAGCAACATCC
>CAYJHM010000086.1:0-8882 GCA_964369935.1 uncultured Rikenellaceae bacterium | reverse complement strand
GGCACATTCTCTTGCTCGCAATCCTCAACGTACCGATGTACGCCTGCGGTTACTCGCAAGAGTAATGCACCACAGCTAACGCACTTATGGAAAAAGCGAACACTATGGGCTGCGTTCAAAACAAAATATTACCCCCATTTTTGAGATAATTCTCAGAAATGGGGGTAAATATTAGCTTTTAGTTATTTTAACAGATTGTAAGTCAGGTGTTTTGCATTTAGGGAATCTTCCTTTTTGAGAATTTTCTCAAAAATGGGGGTTGTTGTGTATTTCTCTGATTATTAATGCTAAGGCTCCTTTTTATGGGTCGACTATATAGCCACACACTTAACAACTCCTTTGCTTGGAGAAGCTAGGTATAGATTATCTTTGCTGTCTGCTATCATAGGTATGTAGCTACAACCTTTAACCATTTCATCAATTCCTTGAATAGCAATCGCACCCTCTTTACTAAACACCTTAACTCGTGTTGGGTCTTTCTCAACAGTTACGATAGCACCGTTTGATAGGTATGCCACGCTCACAGGATTACAACAACCGTGGAAGTCGCTCACACCTGTGCCACGTGTTCCGAAAGCTAAAATTTGTTTGCCTGTTAAATCGTACGACTGAACACGGAATGCCCCTAAGTTAGCAACTAATAATTCGTTATTATCGTTAATGCTGAAATCTAATATGCCACAGCAAGGACGCATATCTTTAATCTCGGTCTCTTTTACCCCTGTTGTTGCGTTATACACACCGATGTTACGTCCGCCCATATCGGCAATAAGAAGTTTATTGTTAGCAATCCTTGAACCCGTTGCCTGCTTAACACCCTCAATCTTCATTGAACGTATTTTATTACCTCTACTATCATATATATCGCACGAGTAACCTACCACCTGCATGCGCTTAGTGGTTTTTCCTCTAAATGTTTGCTCAACCTCTTTCTCCTCTGGTACTAACACAAATATATTATCTTGCTCGTCGATAGCCATTGTAGATGGTATAGATGTGGTTGATGCCACAAATGAATTAATCGCTTTACCTGTTTGATTGATGATAGTAACTGTTTTATCTTTATTAAGAGCAACAAGATCATTGTTTGAAAGTGTGCCAAGATATATAGCGTTCTTGAATGCCGAACCATCGTAATTATTATCTACTTTATACGATACATTAGATGCTGTAATAGCCTCAGATACATCAACATCTTTACTCTCCGCTAACTTTTTACGCATAGCCATGGCGTGTGATGTTTTAAGATTTGGGCTTAATAGTGATACTAGTTCAGCTAACTCCTCTTTTGTTATTCCGTTCGATATATTCTGAACAACTCTCCCCGAATAGTATGCCTCAGGGTTATTCTTCAAGAAATTAATATAAAAATCCTTAACCGCTTTATCGTGTTCAGCTCTTATTTTTTCTCTTTGCTCCTTTGGCATCGAACTATTGGTAGCAAACTTTTTATCACGATGAATAGCATTAACTCCAGTGATAACATAATCTTCGTGCTCGTTAGCGATAGAGGCATTAAGCACTGGATTGTTTAAAGTGTAGAACTTTCCATCGGATGCTTTAGTAGCACCAGACATACTTAGAAGCATATCTAGTATTTCGTGTGTTAGAGATTCTGCTTTGTCGCCATATTGCTCTTTAATTTTTTTATAGGGATCCTTATCTTCTGTTACAGTTGCCGAGTAGGTCGCCTCTCCATTCTCGATAAAGAAACCAAAATTTAATGCTTTCTCCTCGATAGTGATTCTGAAATATTTCGGCTCTGAGAGAATATCTCCTTTAGCTGTAAATTTTCCATCAACCATCTGCACCTTTATAGGCGCCTCTTCATTCCCATTTTCTGCTATTGTAACGGTGCCATTACCACCATTTTCTAATGATGCGTTAAGAATCCATCCTTCGTGCTTGGGTGTACACGATATGGCGAATATAATTGTCGCCATCGCCAAACAAATTTGTTTAATCAGTCTCATAAAATAATTTTTTATTATTGTTTTTATAAATATGTAACACAAATTAATATATAAAGTTTACAGCTACTATTATTTTTTTGATCGTCTTTTAGCATCTTGGTTAGGTAAGTTATCGCACGTCTTTTATATGTTTTAACACTGCTTTCGGATATAGATAATGTTTGGGATATTTCGGTTATGCTTTTGCCTTCTATTGAGAGTATAATTACCTCTTTTGCTTGTGGTGATAGATTGTTTATTGCATTATAAATAGCATTGTAGCATTCTTCTTCAAAAATTTTATCACTTATCTCGTCGGAGTAGGCAAAATCAATAGTAATAGGTTCGGTTGTGAAGTTACTTCGCAAGGTGTTAAGCGCCATATTTTTTACTGATATGTAGAGAAGTGAATTTAAAGCGGCTGGAGACTCTACTTTACTACGCATACACCACACTTTGTGTAATACTTCCATAGATATATCCTCGGCAACACTGCGAGATACTCCATAGCGCATAGTAAAATGCACTAATGGCCTGATGTACGATTCGAAAATATGTTCAAACCCATCTGAATAGCCTTGAATAAATCTATCAAATATATTTTGTGGTATTCGCATAGTTATGATGTTTATCGTACGCAAAGATAAACAAAAATTTCATTAGCTGTAAACTTTTTATGCTAATTTGTGTTATATGTATATAACATGTACAAAAATCTTTATGAAAAATTATATGAAATATACTGATAATAAGCGCATTAATAAATTGCTGAAAAATATTATCGAATTAGATAAACAAAATGAGTTAGAGCAGTGGCTTAGTGCTGATGAAAAAAATAGAGAGTTATTCGATTGCATAAAGAGTAGTAATATCTCGGATGTTATTGATAAGTATAACGAAGTTGATTCGGAGGGCTTATTGAATAAGTTTTATTCGATATACGGTGATATGCAGTTCACCGAAACAAGGGAGGCTAAATCTCGAACGAGGTTGTTACACTATCGTGTGATAGCATCGCTAGCAGCAGTACTTGTGGCAGTTGTTGCCATACTTTACTATCAAGGCGAAACCAATACTAAAGTACCACACGAGATAGCATTTGGCGATTCGAAGGTGACGCTTATCTTGTCTAGCGGTGAACAAATGAGCTTACATGATAGTGCGCCAGTTGAGATTAATGATATTGAAGGGGTTGATATTGTTAAGGTTCAAGATGGTATATCATACTCAAGAAAGGGTGGTCAAGAGTTTAAGAGCATAAAGCAACAAGAGGCTATTAGTAATACGCTTAAAACGGGTGTTGGGGGTAGTTATAAATTAACTTTAAGCGATGGCAGTGAGGTGTGGCTTAACTCTAATAGCTCGCTACATTATCCTGTTACCTTTAGCAATAATCAACGAGTTGTGCATCTTGTAGGTGAGGCGTTTTTTGATGTTAAGAGAGATGAAAAACGTCCGTTTATTGTTAAAACAAGCAACGAGTTAGAGATTAAGGTATTAGGTACATCGTTCAATGTTAATGCCTACTCTGAGAAAAAAGATGTATCGACTGTATTGGTAGATGGAAAAGTAGCTCTAAATCATAATAATAACACAACTGTGCTAGAGCCAGGGAAGTTGGGTTTATTTAGTGCTGAGAGCGGGAAAGTAGAGGTGAGAAGTGTAGATACAAACATATACACTTCATGGAAAGAGGGAGAGTTTGTGTTTGAAAACGAGACAATCGAGACAATAATTAATAGATTAAGATTATGGTATGAGTTTAACGTGAAGTATGAAAATGAGAGAATAAAGGAGGCGAGATTTAGCGGAAGTATCAAGAGAAGAGATGATATTTCGCTGTTTATGGAGGTTATAGAACTTTCAGGAGGTGTTAAGTTTGAGTTAGATGGTAATATCGTTATTGTAAAAGAACAAGCAAACAATTAATATTTTTATTAACTAAATTTTAAAATTATGATTAAACGTTACATTTATTACGGATTGGTACTCCTGTTATTTGTGGGGTATGGATGCGAAAAGACACCTGTAGAGGTAGAGACCGAGAAGGTTAATATCTACGGAAGAGATTACCCTATTGGGTTGGCTGTGTTATGGCAGAATAATCCACGTATGATTTTTACTCAGGTACCGTATAGCTTTGTTGATAGCTATACGGATGAGAATGGTAATCCCATAACAGAGACTATTGAGGGATTAACATGTTTAGACGACATTAATATTTTAGGGAATTATATGTTCTCGTTATACGAAACGTCGTTCAGTTATATCGAGGATGTTAATCTAGTTAATGGCTCGGGAGCAGTTGTTACTATTCACCTAACATCACCAAGCGAGGAGCTTGTAGAGGGAGAGTACACCTACTCAACTCTATTTAGTGGCAATACTTTTTATGCTTATACTTCATCAAACTATTCGTCAATTAAATCATCTAATGTTATTTCGCAGGTGATAGAGGGTAAGGTTACAGTTAAAAAGAGTGGTAGTGGCTTTGCTGTAGACTACGAACTTGTAAACTCGCAAGGTGGTGTGGTTAAGGGTAGCTATAACGATAAAATCGAGGAGTTGAGGGTGAATCTTCAGACAGAAGCTCTAAATAGCGATATAAGGATATCTGGTATAGCCGAATCGGTATTTATAGAAACATATATGTATGGAAACCCGTATAATCAGGAATATACTACTGATAATTATAACACAGGATTTTTCTCAACAACAACTGGTGGTACATCGAAGGTGACTGATGGGGCTCGCGAGAAGGTTGATATGGCATTATACTATAATGCAGTGGATAATACACTTACATTCACTTCGCCAATTGAAATGCGTAAATATACAGGTCGAACAGAAGAATATCCAAACCATACGCTTTATGTACGTGCACCAAGTACATTCACCGAGGATGATTACAATAATATTCAGGTAACAGATATACCTAGTTATTTTAATAATTCGACTAATACACCTGTTGTGTTTAGTGTTGATAATTTCGAACCAGGGTATGTGTTCTTTAAGAGTGGGCAAGGATTAATGGGAGTAATGAATGTGAAGAGTGTAGCTGAAGGTAGGCATATAGAGAACGACATATTTGCAATATATGGATTGCCAGGATATCTGGTTCAGCATTATCAGCTTAGCCCTAACCTATTGGTTGATATCAAGAGTCCAGGTAACTTTTCAAGTCCACAGATACAGTAGAGCTCCTTAGAAAGGTGTTTTATAGATATTTTAAATATTTAAAGAGATTAAATTATGAATAATATAAAGTATAAATTTATTGCACTCATTTCCTTGTGCCTCTGCTTAACTTTTGGAGAGTTGTATGCTGCAAGTGGCAAGGGAATGGACACTACACTTAGCTTAAAGCTACTGAATGTAGAGATTAAAGAGGTGCTAAAAGAGATAAAAAATATTACCAGTTACGATTTTGTTTATAATACAGAGGGGATTAACGATAAAGAGATAGTTAGTGTTGATGTTGAGAATGGAACCATATCAACAATCCTAGATAAATGTTTCGAAAATCGTGATATCGACTATCTATTTAGAAATAATGTTATTGTATTAAAAAGACGTGTAAATGAAAAACCTGCTACGGTAACGGTGCAACGTATTGTCGAACAGCCACGTAGTATCGTTATGTCGGGTATCGTTGTTGATGATAACGGTAAACCAGTTTCGGGTGCAACTATCATAATTGATGGTACTTCGCAAGGAGCTATCTCTGATTATAACGGACGTTTTACATTAACTGTTCAAGAAGCTCAAATTAATGGAACAATAACAATAAGTTGTGTTGGTATGGTTAGCCAAACAATTAATGTTGTTGAGGGCACAAATGTAGTTATTAAACTCGTTACCGATACCAACGTAATAGATGATATCATTGTTACAGGTATGGAGAACGTAAAACGTGAAAGAATGACAGGTAGTGCCTATGTAGTGGGTGCTAAAGATTTACATATGCAGGGGGCTATCTCGATAGATAGACTTTTCGATGGTTTGATTCCGGGATTAAACAGTACAACGGTATCTGGAGCTCCTGGTGCTCGTTCGAAGATTACTATTCGTGGAGAGAATAATCTACGCAGTAACACCGAACCATTATGGATTGTAGATGGCCTGCCTCTATTATCGGGAGTGCCAACTGATAACAGTGGCGACTATGCTGGTACTATTATGCGTGATGGTGTTGGTAATATTATGCCAAACGATATCGAATCGATAACAATATTAAAAGATGCAGCAGCAACAGCTATATACGGAGCACGTGCAGCAAATGGTGTTATTGTTATTAAAACAAAACGAGGTTATGATTCGGCTACGCAGATTGATTACTTCGGTACCATTAACATAGGTATTGCACCAACAAATACTCTTGACTTTATGAACGCATCGCAGAAGTTACAGTATGAGAATTTGTTAATGCAGAATTTTGGTGTTGAGTATGGTTGGTTTGCAGGTCGCGGAGGTATGCTTTTTCGTCAAAACGAGATGGGGCAAATTTCAGATGAGTATTATCAAAGCGAGCTAGCAAGATTGGCATCGTATAATACCGATTGGTTTGACGAAATTTTTAGAACTTCAATATCGCACTCTCATAATGTGAGCATACGTGGTGGTACCGATAAGTTTGATTATTACACCTCTATTAACTACCAAGATCAGAGTGGTATTTTAATGTCTAATAAGTATCAAAATACTGGTATCTTAGCTAAGTTTGGATATAATCCAAGCGAGAAATTATCTGTTATGTTAAATATATCGGCTAATTCGCGTAAGAATGTAGATCACGCATCAAGCATCGATCCGTTTAATTATGCCGTGTTTGCTAACCCTTACGAGCGCCCATATAATGATGATGGAAGCTACTCGAGCGATTTGAGTTACCTAGCAAACAACTACTCGGCATTAATACCAACAAACTATATCTACGATAACTTTAATATGATTAGCGAGCTTAACGAGACTCGTTCAACTCAAACAGGACTGGATGCAGAGGTTACATTTAGCTTAGATTATAAACCTATCAAGGGTTTAACACTATCGTCTGTATTCCGCAGAGGAACAAGTTATAATATGTATCAGAACGAGGTAAATAGTGGAACCTACACTTCATGGGCGAATGATAACTTCCTGCGTGATGCTTTTGACGATTTTGATGTGTTACCTGGTGGCTACGATAATGGCGAGCTAACAGAGGGGTCGGGTAAGAACGACAACTGGGCAATACGTAATCAGGTAGATTATAGGCTTGATTTAGAGAATGGCCACTCGTTTAGTATTATTGCGGCTAACGAAGTGATGTCGAAAAAGTTTAATAATTTTAACTATGTTTCGCCTATCTACTATGAAGATTATCGAATTACTGGCGTACCATCATTCGAGTCGTTACCTGATTTAACCTACGAGCAGATGCGTTCGGCTATTGCTGGAATGTTTGCCACCTCAGACGGACAAGATAGAAGTGTGTCGTTCCTTGCATCAGGGCGTTATAGTTATAAAGACAAATATGTTGCTAATTTTAACTTCCGTACAGATGGTGCCGATGTTATTGGTGAAAAAAATCAGTTTACCCCTCTCTACTCGGTGGGTTTAAGATATAATATCCACAAAGAGGATTTCTTTGCTAACGAATATGTGTCGTTCTTATCGTTTAGGGGATCATTTGGTTACACAGGTAATATCGACAGAACAGCATACCCTTTCTCTACAATGGTAATTAGTCCAGATGATTATTTAGGTAATAGATATGTGGAGAGTTTAACATATCCTAATCCTACTGTTGGATGGGAGCGTAAGAGAGATATGAACTTTGGTTTAGATTTGACTATACTCGATAGAATTGATTTCACATTTGATTACTACTTCACGCGTACCGACGATATATTAGAGACTTTAACTGTTCCGATTACAACAGGTAGAGCTACGGTAGTTGCTAATGGAGGTATTGTTGAAAATAGAGGCTTGGAGTTTATGGTTAATTTCCGCTTTATTCAAACAAAAGATTTTAGTTTCTCTGCTTCGGCAAATGTGGCAAACAATAAAAACGTTGTTGTACGCTCTATCCATGGTTACGATTCGTATGCAGCAGCTACATCAACAAGTGCTTTTGTTGGAGGGCAGATTAATATTGTTGGGCAAGAGACAGGTGGTTTATATGGATTAAAGCTAGCAGGAGTAAATCCTAATACCGGCGAACCGATGATTTACTTGACAGAGGAGGGAAAGCGTATGTACTCAAGTTTTCTTGATGGTTGGAACGATTTCAATGATAGTGATAAAGCACTGTATGGACCATCAATCGAGTCGTTCAACTCGATACCAGAGGTAGCCGATTTTGTAAAGAGAGGTAATAGGTTAGATTATATTAAATCGTCGCTTCAATACTTAGGAACTATAAATCCTAAAATTACTGGTGGTTTTAATACATATATGAGATATAAGAATTTAGAGTTCAATACCTCGTGGACATTCAAAACAGGGCATTTAATTGCATCGTTCGACGACTATAAGAATGCGCCTAAAAATGATGGCGGTCATAGTTACTATATCAACGACTTAGAGGTTTCAGGCACAAACCGCGAAACAAAGTATCTTGATTTCTGGCAAGCTCCTGGTGATATTACATCGGTATCTAAAATTCTTCACTACGGAAATGATAACTTTACTAGCTACACAACATCAGACAGCTACGAGAGAGGTGATTATCTACGTATGACTAATTTGGCACTTAACTATCGTGTTCCTAAAAAACTGTTAAGTTCGTTAAAGATTAGCTCGATGACAATAGGATTAAACGCACGTAATCTACTAACCTTTACTAAGTATCAAGGTTTAGATGTTGGAACAAACGGATCGTTCACATACCCAGTGAGTAGAGAGTTTAGCTTTAAAGTACAAATTGGTTTTTAAGTAGTAAAATTTAAA
>CAYJHM010000085.1:0-9159 GCA_964369935.1 uncultured Rikenellaceae bacterium | reverse complement strand
ATGCATCAATATTAGTAGCGGTAGCAGCAGCAATTACCTTAGTTGCATCTAGCGCCGACCCTCCACCAACTGATAAGAAAAACTCTACATTCTCGCTTTTAGCTATATTTACAGCCTTACGAACCGTTTCAACAAGTGGATTTGGTTCGATACCCCAAAATTCTACATAGTCGAAACCCTCCATAGCTGCTATTACCTGATCGTAAACCCCATTGGTTTTAACACTTCCACCACCAAAAGTAATCATGATTTTCTTCTCCTTTGGAAGTTCCTTAGCAAGTTTGGCAATTGTTCCTTTACCAAAAATTAGTTTAGTTGGATTTTTAAATTCAAAATTTTCCATGTTGTTATTTTTTAATTGGTTTATTCGTTTGAAAATTATTCAAAGGTATAAATTATTTTACAATAAAACAAATTGTACTAATTATTATTATATAACTTCTACCCACATACCCGAACTATGTGCGCTAATTGCGTTATTGTACATAGCCTCGCAAGTTACAGCTGGTAGTATGAAACGCCCTTTGTAGCTTGCATTAAGTAGTACAACAAACTTTAACTTCTGACGAGGCTCTAAGTCGAAGTAGCTATATATCCTATCGTCACGTATATCCTTATATCTAGGCTCGTTAGCTGAAATAGGTAATTTGCCTCCATCCATACGCATATTACGAATTTCCCAACCAGATGGGAAAATTTGCGATAATGTTAAATCGTTATATGTGCCTAATAGGTTAGGGTGTTCGATTGTAACAACAGCCATAAAATCGGTACCCTGAGCTATCTTTTTAACATTAATAATGCTGCCATTAAGGTTGAGATATTCAACAGTCATATTTATATTCTCGTTCTTACTCTCGGTGTTTATATCCTTAGTTGTACCCTCGGCAATGATACGAGCAAAAAGGGTACCCGAGCTCTGATTCGCGAAAGTAATTTTGCCGCTATTTTTTACCCTATTACTAATATCTTCTGTGTAAATAGGTAGATTGGTTGTGTGGTTAATTGTATTTCCCCCGTCTATTGATATAGAAAAAGATGTGTTATCACCGTTTGTAGGTGCCCATCTACTTAAACTTATCATACAGTAAGCGAGAGTTTGGGTACTCATCCAATTTTCAGAACTCATCTCGGATGATATTTCATCGATAAGTGGTAGTGCCTCATTATCACGTTTAAGCAGTGATAATGTTTCAAGAACCATCGCTCTATTGCGCAGTGGCGAACCGTACGAGTAAGAGTAATCTCTATCGTTAATCTTCATTTGGCGTTTAAGTAGCTTTTCGGCAACATCATTATGTCCTATAATGGCATAAGCAGCAGCTAATCTATAAGCGGCATCTAACGAAAGAGTTTCGATATTGAGCATTCGGTTCATAGCGCTATTATTAGGCTTTCCAGCTAACGCTAAGGTGTATAATCTGTATGCTTGATTTAGCTGTGCACTCCTGCTGTTATCGCTCCACTGGTTAGCTGCCTTAGTTTGGTAATCTACCCATCTGCTCTTATATCTACTTGGGACACTATATCCTACCTTTTCGGCCTCGATAAGGAAGTGACCTGCATAGCTTGTGCCCCAATCATTATTATACTGTTCGCCTCTCCAATAGGCAAATCCTCCTGCTACGGTTGTATAACCTAAAAGTTGTTTGATAGTATTCTCTATTCTAGTTTGGTTATCTAAATGCTCTTGGGGCGATATTTTGCAAAATTTATCGGCATACAGCAGAGGGAACACCGAACTTGTTGTCTGCTCAACACAACTATGAGGGTAACTACGTAGATATTTCAATCTGCGCTCGTAGTCGATAGGCTTAATAGTTGAACACTCTATCCACACCTTACTGCCTGCTGTAAACTCGCTTAACGAGTACTCTAGGCTCTTAGTTGAAGATGGGGGAATAGCATCATATAATAGTTTAGTAGTTTTAGGGTTTGGATTACGAATCTCAATCCCTATATTATGAACAGCTACTTCGTTACCACTACGGGCGGTTACTTTAATTGCAGCAGATCCACTCTTATCACCAATTTTAAGTTTAAAAGGCACTATTTTATCTCCTATCTCTTTAAATGTAAGGGTGTTTTTATTGTTACCTACTATATCTATCCCTCCGAGGCTCTCGACGGTGATATTTACCTTGTCAATATTGTCGTTCATAGCAAAAATGGTTACAGGAAGAGTCACCTCTTCGCCTATACTAACAACTCGTGGGAGTGTGGCAAGAGCCATTAGTGGTTTGCGGACAGCTGTACGCTTTTCGCTGCTACCATACTTCCCATTACTGCAAGCAACAACCATTGTGCGTACCGAACCGATATATTCAGGCATTTCGAAAGTTATATTTTTTGTCTCACCTGTAGCTATCTTAAATGGTCCGAACATCTTAACAATAGGCTCGAAACGATTAACGGTTGTTGGCGAATCATTCTCTTGCAGTTCGCCATCACCACCTATTCCAAATATGCTCTCAATCTTGCCACCATACGCCCCAATAACGCTATTGTATATATCCCACGTCTTAACACCTAACGCCTCACGTGCGTTAAGATGAATGTTAGGGTTAGGTGTTTTATAGTTGGTTAAATCAAGTAATCCCTCCTCAACTACGGCAACAGTGAACGACATAGCCTGCCCCGAGGCCTCGCTAACACCAATTGTTACACTCTCCTTTGGGCGTACCTCGTCGGCAATTGCTATAACAGGCTTAATTTGGTTTGCTTTATCTTCAACAGTAACAGGAACAATACCATAAAGGCGTATAGGTAAATTGTTCTTTGTTTGCGAATGAGGCTGAAGCATAGTAACTCCAATGTATATATTAGGAGTCATACTTTTATCAACCTTAAACGAATAAGTAGTGAAATTTTTGGTTGTCTCTACCCACTCCTCTTTCAATACTGATACTCCATCCTCTATTGTTACTAATGCGCGCGAACCCTCGTTAGTAGCAAATGTTACAGTTGCTGTTTCTCCCACATCATAACTATCCTTATCGGTAGAGATAGCAAGAATCGAGGCATCTTCTACATTATCGCCCACTGGTTTATTAGCGTAGCCCTCCCAATCAATAGCGATAGTGCTACCTGCCGAGTGTCCACTCTCTGGATCATTAACAACAATCAGGTAGCGTCCCCAATCGGGATGATTTATCTGAAAATCGAAACTACCCAAACCATTAGTTATCTCAACATTACCACTCTCGATAACATTAGTAGATGATGCGTTTACATAGCGTGCAAGATTCTCGTTCGAACTCTCCCACCACCAACGCCAATTAATTTTGTATATAGTATATTTTAATCTTTTATTGCCTAATAGTGGTTGCCCCTCCTCATTAACACGAACAACATCTATTTTATGTTTTTTATTAACATACAAGATGCCTTTTTTGTCGCCTTGAGGGGTTTTAATTCCCACATACGATTTGTAGGGGCTATATGGGATTGTGGTGTAGTTTGTGCTAAAATCTCCGCTTGCCTCGAATACACGGCTACGTACTCGTGCTGTAAGCATACCTGGTGCATAGTAGCTATTAGATAATTTTTCGGATATATTAGCAATTCCCCTATCGTCTATTTTTCCATCAAAGATAACTATCTCGCCACCAGGGTACTCTTTAGCTGGGTTATCGAAATTATACTCTTTATACTCTTTAAACTGTGTGCGCAGAGGGGTAAACGATAGCTCAACCTTTCCCCTTAAATTTGCCGCTACTGCTCCGTGTAACCAACTTGCTTTAAGTGTAGCATTTACACTATTTGTTGCAGCTTTTATAATATCATTATCAAAATTTAACTCTACTTTTAACCTATTAGGTTTAACGCTCTCAATCCGCAATCGTTTAGAAAAAATAGAGTTACCCACTCTTACACGAGCTTCGTAATTTCCTGTTGGAGCATCTGCTTTAGTTGTAACCTTAAACGAGTATAGGTTATCGCTACTAGCAACCACAGTTTGCCTACTTATTGTTTGTGAAAGCGAGTTTGTAACCTCTAAAATTATAGGGTGACCATCAGGAATAGTGTTTAATTTGTCCTCTAACATAAATGATAGATGAATATCATCGCCAGGTCTCCAAACCCCTCTCTCGCCATAAATATAACCCTTTAATCCGTGCTCTACCTTAACCCCTAATACATCGAAATTTGTTGTGGGAAGAGCAACTCCATCATCTAGGCGCATATATCCACGCTGTTTATCTTTTTTTGCTATCAAAATAAACGGTTTACCCTCAGGGGTGATATGAACTAGCCCTTTTTGATTGCTCGTTGCGCTATTTATTAACTGATTTTGATAATCGTATAGCTCGATAGTTACCCCCTCAAGAGGTTCGGTAGTGCGTATATCAGTAACTGCAACAACCATACTGCCCACTTCGCCTCTTTTAGCTATTATCCCAATATCTGATGCTAAAATATTGCGCACTGCATAACGATTTTTTGTGTAGTAACCATCTTTTGTTGGGTCGTTTCGTTCGTTCCAAGGGTGGTAGGTATACTCTTCGTAGTAATAGTCGTTCGGCGTATTGAAGTATGCCATCTGGCTATCTGTTATTATATCATCATCATTTGGATTATAGCTCTCCCTCTCCTCACTGCTCACGGCATCGGGATAAATAGAATTTACCCTCTTAAAAGCTAGCTCTATACGGTAAATCGACCCCCTATCTGCCTCGATTAATTTGTCTAAATCTATCGAAAAGCTATTCCACTGATTTAGGTCTGTACTCTTATCTGTGTCTAGTGGTAGAGTCTTTTTGAGCACTAAACGTCCAGCACGGTGAAGTCTTGTAGTGCCGTCGAAATTATTATTACTTTGAAGAAACGAAGCGATATTATTTTGAAAAATCTTTATAATACGAACTTGCACTTCACGTAACCCCACTGCTCGGAAAGGAATGCTTAAACTTGATGATTCGGGTAGAATAGAGCCTTTTCCAATAAACTCAACGGCAGGTTTTATTGCCTCGAACGACAGTTGATAGTTTATATTACTTTTAAGTTTGTCGCCGCTAACACTACTAATGCCAGTGAAGAGTTTTAGTTCAACACTGCCAGAGAGTTTTCTTGTTGGAAAAACTGTTATAATATTATTCTCGATTCTAGTAGTGAATTTATCCCCCGAGTCTAAAGTGATTAAGCCATCTAAATTTTGAGATGGGAGTAGTGGTTCGGTAAATAAAATCTCTATAAATTGATTAGGCTCCGAGCCTATCTTTTGGCTCTCTACGGCAAAATTCCCCAGAGCCGCCACAGTAATATCTCTAGTTATATCAGACTTGATACCCACCTTTTTACCATCCACTTTTAAGTTAATTTCGCTTGCTTTATCGCTACGCTTTACATTATGAATAGTAAAATTAAAACTCTTGTTGTTATCGCCACTTTCAGACCACTCGATTTTAAGATTATTTCCTTCTTGTGTAGCGCTAAATGCCTCTTTAGCTAGGTTAAACGATATATTATCGGTAAATGCCAATTCACCCTTTAGTTGATTATCCTTTAGGTTATATATACTGTAAGGCAATAACGTTTCGGTATCGATTTTTGCGTGCTGCGAAATAATTTGACACTTGAACGTAAATTTATCGCTCGTACCTCTAATAACTTCGCCTACATCAACACTCATATTATACATCTGCCCCGATTTCATATCCTCTGATGGGGTAAAAACAAGAGATTGCTTGTCTGCCCAGGTGAATGTACCAGCCACTTTTGGAGAGATAGTCATAATGTCATCGGCCGCTTTTGCACCAGCCTTAGCATCTTCAATCTCACTTGAGAATCGAACTTCAATGTTCGAACGTTTAAATATTAGTCCGTTAGTGAATGCCTCGATGTGTTGGCTAAATCGAACCGACTCACTGTCGTTACTTGCCTTGTTTGTACCATTCGGCGAACAGGCTAAAGTTGCTAGTGCAACTACTAAAAGTGTGAAGAAATTTCTCATAATTATACTATTTATTCTTATTATCAATCATCGTATCTTTGTTATCCACGCACTCAATCCATTTACTTGTTATATTTCCATTATTGTCGATTAGTGTAATATGGTGCTTTCCACTGCCCATAACAATCTCCATATTGTGCATAGTGGTTGTTGAACCCAAATATCTGTTATCTATATGCCAATAAATAGTTGCCATAGGGTTGTGGTGTGCCACTTTAATAACTACTGGTTGTGTGCTCTCGTCGATTCCCTTAGGTAAGAAAATTTTATTATTGTTTTGTGGATAAATAAACTCTATTTCATTGCTATTTTCGCCATTTGTGTTATAGTACGGCGGTAATTTTTGGTATAAAGGATTACTTTTACTATAATACATCTCCATTGTGGGGGGTAGAGTAAACCAACTCTCATGTGTCATATTGGCAATAGGGTACTCTTCAGATGTTACTCGGTGGGTCTGCTCTCTGTTTAGGTGCACAAGGTGATGATAAGGGCATATATTCCCCTTTTTTATCGATTTAGGCACAGCCACGGTATCCGCAGGGCAATATTCGCCTGCTCGATGTCCCGAAACGGTGCATATTCTTTCAAAATACATATCAGCATATGGTACCTCTACCCATTCAGCGAATGGTAACGAACGGAAAATATCAAACATAATAGGGGCAGCAGCCGTTCCACCAACTATTCTTGAACATCCCTCGCCATCGGCATTTCCAACCCATACAGCTACAACGTGAGAAGGAGTGACTCCCACAGCCCACGCATCACGAAACCCAAAACTTGTGCCTGTTTTCCATGCTATCTTCTTTGTTGAACTGAAATTTTCCCACCCTTGCTCCTCCTCGGGGCGAACAACGCTGCACATCGCCTCGAACATCGAGTATAGTGCCCCAGCTGAAAAAAGTGGATAATGGGGTTGGATATACCCCCTATCAATAGAGTCTTTTACGAGTGTTATAGGACGATGAAACTCGTTAGTGAAGTAACCATTACGATTTTCGGTATAGCTTTTAAGGGTACGCATCATTGATGAGTAAGCACCTGCAATGTCGTATAGGGTAGATTCGGCACCTCCTAAGATGAGCGATAATCCATAATGTTCAGGCTCTTCTGTTATGGTAGTAAAACCTGCCTTTTGTAGTAACGAATGAAATCGTGCTACGTCATACTCTTGTAACATTCGCACAGCAGGCACATTTAGCGAGCGACTTAAAGCCTCGTCGGCAGGTACTGCTCCATTAAATTTTCTGTTGTAGTTTTTTGGCGAAAAATTTTTATAATACGTTGGAATATCAGCAAGTAGCTGTTTAGGCAATATTAATCCATCTTGAATTGCAGCTGCATATAACAGAGGCTTTAAAACGCTAGCTGTACTACGTGGCGAGGTGATAATATCAACACTATTACCATTATCCTCTCCATTAACGGCAGGGGTGTTGCCACAGTAGGCTAACACATCATTGCTATCAACATTAACTACTATCACAGCTGCATTATTTACACCATTGCGGCTCAATTCGTTGTGGTGAGCGGCAACTATACTATTAACCCTCTGTTGTAGTTCAATATCGATTGTAGAGTGATAATTTTTTCCTTTGCCACTCTTCATATATTGCGATAAAAGATGAGGAGCAACTTGGCTCATTGGGTGTGGATGTTCGGGTATAGGTTCGTGAATAGATAGGTTGTAGGTTAGCGAATCGATTTGCTCTCTTGCAAGTAGAGTATGTAGTAGCCTATCACGTTTCTCTTTTAACCGTTCTCGGTTTTTTCCTGTATGAATCAACCCTGGCGAGTTGGGTAAAACAGCTAACATTGCACTCTCTGCCCACGATAAAGAGTGAGGCGAGCGATTAAAATATCGCCACGATGCCGCCTCAATACCTACGATATTCCCCCCGAAAGGTGCGTGGGCTGCATACAACGATAAAATCTCCGCTTTACTATGTGTTAGCTCTACTCGTACAGCTTGAATAGCCTCTATTATCTTACTCGCGACTGTTCTGTCACGCCCTTTTGAAAGCCTCATTAGCTGCATTGTGATAGTGCTACCTCCGCTAACAACCTCCTTAGCAGATATATTTTGCCCAATCGCCCTAATTATAGCAAATGGATTTACTCCCAAGTGGTTATAAAAATACCTATCCTCGTAAGCCACTAAGGCAATGCAATATTTTTGAGGTATCGAATCGCCAGAGGGAAATCGCCACTGATAGTCATCTGCTACACGAGCCCCAAGTAGCGAACCATCATTAGAATATAGCACAGTAGAGTAGTCGTTAGTGAATAGAGGGAATGAAACCGAGAGGCAGAAGGCAACAGATATTGCCACAATAAATACTCCTACTATTATCTTGTTGAGCCCCCTTTTCATTTTCATCTATTTAGTTTTAACACAAAGATACAGTTTTTTGTTGAAAAATAATAGTTTATTACGAGGATTTTCATTTTGATAAAAAATGTGTGTTATCTATCCCATCCGTCAATTTGATAATATTTTTCGATTATTTTTTGCTCTTTTGTCCCACTAGCAGGTGCAAACCATACCTCAAAGCGTGCAGCATACAGTTTTTCTAATGCTCCCTCATATATTAAAAAACTTCTGTCGAAGTGCGATGACCTTCTCTCATTCGTTGGTTTATACATTTTGATTGAGTCGCTGGGTTCAGTTATCTCTATCTTTGCTTCCATAAGCGATTCGGTTGAAAGAGGAATTGACCTTGTTACTTCATAAGCCTTAAGGTAGATAGTGCCAGGCTCTGTTGGTTGAAAATATACTACATAATTATACCCCTCAAATCCTGAGCCATATAGGAACATATCAGGTTGTTTAGAAGATTCGGCAAGATAATCATTCCCTAACTTACTATATGAAATATTATCTGGAATTATTAATCCGTGATTAAACTTATCTACATTTAGATAAACACTGATAAATAGAAAAAATAAAGTGGTTGCTGTTGAGCAACATAGAGATATGATAAAGCTTACTTTTTTCCATATTGGTTTACCCTTAAATTTCAATATAAATGGTGTTACCGTAAGTACCCAAAAGAAGATGAAAATAATATTAAATACTATTTCATCCACGGTTATTGGAATCCAATATACCATAGTAGTAATAATGAATAGTATAATCGAGCATATATATATAATGAATGCCCAAGGCCAGTACATATTTATATATAGCGTAAAACGTGCGG
>CAYJHM010000084.1:0-9183 GCA_964369935.1 uncultured Rikenellaceae bacterium | reverse complement strand
TTCCCATAAGCACGTCATCTGCGGCACATTCTCTTACTCGCAATCCTCAACGTACTCAATGTACGCCCTATATGTCTACCCAAATGCGGGCATCTTTTACTTGGCTTATAATTTCGGCTACCTGCTGTTTTTGCTTAACAGATGCGCCTCTTTTAAATCGAATATGGATTAACGATATATATTCGCCCCTAATTTTATCTACCGTTGGTGTGATAGGTGTAGATACCTCTATGCCCTCTACCCTATTTAGAATATTGTAAATTTTTGTAGCTTCTAAGGATAATCGCTCCTCGTTTTTATCTTTTATTGTTACCTCGGTTAGTCGTGTAAATGGTGGATAGTTAAACTGTTTACGCAGATATATCTCACGCTCGTACATAGAGCTATAATTATCCTCTTGTATTTCGTTAAGTAATTGATTTTTAATGTTATATGTTTGAATTACCATCTTTCCTTTTGCTGATAACATCTCTCTTAGTTGATAAAGAGTTCGATATGCCTTCTCTTCGGCTCTAAAATCATCAATATTTAGAAGTGTATCACCATCAACAACACCTACACAATCAAATTGTATGTTCTCTAAAATAGATAGCGATAGTACTGTTCCCACTACAATGAACCTATCTGCCGATTCGATATTTGAGATAATTTTTACCTGTTCGGCTTTGGTGCTAAAGGTATCTTTATCTACCCTATATATAGCTCTATTTTCAACATATTTTGCTATTGCCTGCTCTATATTCTCGCTACCTACTCCTTGCAATTTTACCTCTATTGAATTACACTCGGGGCAGCTATGTATTTGCTCTACCCTACTATTGCAGTAGTGACACACAAATTGTCCTTTACCTTGGTGATAAGTCATTGATACATTACAGTTTGTACAGCGTAAAACCCACGAACATTTATCGCAAATAAGGTACGAGTTATAGCCTCGTCTATTATGAAATATGAAACTCTTCTGTGCTCTCTCAAGCTCGGTAATCATTAGCTTACTTAGGTAGCGCACTTTTGGGCTGTTTCCATACACCTTGCGCTCTTTGCTAGCAATCGAAAATTTCTCGATTAACGACACTTTACCCCCCCATTGAGCTGCTGGTTCGATAGTTAATAAATTATATTTATCAATGGTAGTATTATGATAGCTCTCTAGCGATGGGGCATAGCTCTCTAGTATAACTTTCGAACCGTAGAGGTGTGCAGCCATAATAGCCACATCACGATTATTGAAAAACGGGCTATTTTCGCCCCTAAAATTTGTGGCGTGTTCATCTACAACTATAACCTGCTTTAGGGCGGTAAAAGCAAGCCCAAAAGCCTTACTATTACCTATAACAATTAGTGGTTCGCCCGCTAATAACCGATTATATAATTTATAGTGAGCCTTATCGGTACTGTTAGAGTTTAACGGCACGCACTGAGAACCAAAAATTGCCCTAAAGCGTGCTAGCGGAAATCTACCCTCGCAATCAACTATTAGCATCTGACCTTGGGCTGCTAAAATTTGCGTTGCTAGATAAATATAATTATCTAGTAAATACCCTTTTGATTTATTGTGTATAAGTAGGGGTTTACTGTTTAAATTATCTATCTCTTCTTGATAGTTTGGAGTAGTAAGATTTTCCACCTCTACCCTACCCTTATAGGTTAATTCTTGGTTTACAGATAGATACTCTTCGCAATAAAAATTGGCTATTATCTCTTTTTTTATAAGAAGCTGAATCTGAGCAGAGGTGAACTGTTTACGTAGTGTTAGATAATCTATTTTATCTTCTGCTATATGTTCAATAAGATATTTAGCTAGTGCCGTTCGGCTTGTCTTTAAACCGTCACTATTTATAATCTTAATATAGCGCACTTTACTAACCCCACGCGAGGATTTTAACTGATGTTCGCCATCACTAGAAACCTGCCCTTTAATACGTAACTCTTTAGGCAGTAGATAACGTATCAGTTCGCCTGAATTAATAATATAATATTTTGATAACCAGTTAAATAGATTTTGTTGTGTAGGTGTTATTATTGGGTTACTATCTATAACCGAAATAATTTCGCGTAGTACTACCCCACCCTTAGTAATCTTGTTATAATGCTCCTCTGCTTGGCTGCCAATTAACTGTTCGGTAACAACTGCCGAAACAATCGAACTCTTACCTAGGGGCACCATTACACGCACCCCAACACCAACATTTGTTATGTGCTTGGGCACTTGATAGGTCAGTTTATAGGGTAGCCGTTGAGCTACTATTACCGTTACAAGCTCCATAAAATTATAGTAATCGTTCGTACTTGCTGCATACAGCTTTACGGCTCTCATTAAGCGAGTTTATCTCTTTAAGAATCAGTATTGTATCGCTATTTCCACTACGTAGGAGCTCTCTTCTCTCGGAGATAAGCATCTCTAATCGCTTTAGCTTATATAAGGCGATACATTTAGGGATAGCCTCTGATAGTTTAACATCTCCACTAGCGGATAGTGTGTGCTTGCTCCATATTTTCGAGTGGCGATAACGCTCGTCGAGGGTCATAATATCAACTATAAAGTCGCTAACAGCTGCATCGGGGAAGTTAATAAACATATTTGCAGTAATATCATCACCCTCGCCCATTAAACGCTTATACTCCACAAAAATTGTGTTGTATAGGGGCGAAATAAAGTGTAGTTCATCGCTCTCCATCTCCTCTATTATCACCGTTGCTATGTTTAATTCAACGCTCTGTTGCCTATCTAGTTTAAATGTGAAATTCTCGCCCCCATTTTTTATCAGATAGGTTACTAGCTCCTTCTCCATCTCATAAACGGCAGCTAAAGCACTCTTTGGAGCACGTTTTGTAGCTGGTGGCGGAGCACTAACCATCTGAGGAGTATAACCCCTCTTATCTCGGTAGTTTTCGAACACTTTACGTCCACCCTGCTCGCCTACACTGTGCCTAAATACTTGACGTGTTAGGGTGTGTTCGTCTATATCCATTATCCTAGCGCACTCCTTTATGTACTCCGTCTTTAGAATCTCATCTTTTATTACCGAAATCGACTCAACCATATCGTGAATAGCCCCTGTTTTAGCTATCGGGTCGTGCTTAATATCGTTAAGTAGCATTTTGGCTTTAAACGATATAAAATCCTCTTCGTTATTGAAGATATAGTCTAAGGTCTCCTCTGCCGAACGGCTACGAGCAAATGTGTCTGGATCTTCGCCCTCAGGAAGAGGAACTATCCTAACATTTAACCCCTCACGTAGTACCATATTTATTCCCCTCATCGAGGCTTTTATTCCTGCACTATCGCCGTCGTATATGATTGTTATATTGTTTGTAAAACGTCTAATTAAGGCTATCTGCCCCTCTGTTAATGATGTGCCCGATGATGCTACAACATTCTCAATACCCGACTGATGAAGCGATATTACATCGGTGTAACCCTCAACTAAGATACACTTATTTTGTCGCACAATGGCCCCCTTAGCTTGAAAAATACCATACAAAGCCGAGCTTTTATGGTATATCTCGCTCTCGGGTGAATTGAGGTATTTGGCAACCTTTTTTTCCGTCGAGAGGGTTCTTCCACCAAAAGCGATAACCCTACCACTTATCGAGTGTATCGGGAACATTACCCTACCAGTAAAACGGTCGTAATACCCTCCTCCATCACGTAAAATTGTTAATCCAGTAGATACAAGATGCTGCTCTTTATGCCCCTGTTCGATAGATGAACGGCTAAATAAATCGTACTCCGAAGTGCAGTAACCTAGCTGAAATTTCTCTATCGACTGATCACTTATTCCACGCTGGCGAAAATAGGTAAGAGCCACATTTCGCCCCTCGGTACTGTTGTGTAACTTTTGCTGAAAATATTGCGCTGCGTAAGCTGTTATCTGCATCATACTTTCACGTTCGGAGCGTTGAGCAATCTCTTCAGATGATAATTCACGCTCCTCAATCTCGATTCCGTACTTAGCAGCGGCATAGCGCAGAGCTTCGGGATAGGTCATATTCTCGTGATCCATGATAAACGAGATAGCATTACCCCCTTTACCGCAGCCAAAACACTTATATATACCCCTAGCAGGCGAGACAACAAACGAAGGTGTTTTTTCACCGTGGAAAGGGCAGCAAGCCTGATAATTTGTCCCTTTTTTTGTGAGAGACACAAAATCGCTTATTACCTCAACAATATCAACACGTTGAAAAATTTTATCTATCGTTGCTTTATCTATCATAGCGCAAAATTAACACTTTTTTTTCGTTTGGGCAATAGGAAAATTTAAAAGAAATGTTTAAACAATATAAAATTTTCTATATTTTAGTTGTATATTTCATTAAAAATGTTTACTTTTGCGCTTATCTATTTATAGAGTAAAGTTAAGGTGAAAAGTACGATTTTAAGAAAGCCAGAGTGGTTAAAGATAAGGCTAGAAAATAGCAGTGAGTATTCGTTAGTCTCTAAATTGGTAGAAGATAATGGATTGCACACAATTTGTAGTAGTGGTAAGTGTCCCAATATGAACGAGTGTTGGAGCAGGGGAACGGCTACATTTATGATTTTGGGTAATATATGCACTCGTGCTTGTCGTTTTTGTGCTACTGCCTCGGGTAAACCCCTTGCTGTTGATGTTAATGAGCCGCAGAAGGTTGCCAACTCTATAAAAATTATGAAGTTAAAACATGCTGTAATAACTTCGGTTGATAGGGATGATTTAAGTGATGGTGGTGCCTCGATATGGGCTGAGACAGTGCGTACAGTGCGTGCTAAGTGCCCCGATACAACTATCGAGCTGCTTGTCCCCGATTTTGATGGTAAAAAAGAGCTCTTAGATTTAGTTATAGCTGAGAGTCCAGATATTTTAGGTCACAATATCGAGTGTGTTGAACGAGTGACTCCCGATATTCGCTCACGAGCTAAGTATAGTTTGTCGCTTGATGTGATAAAATATATTGCTGATAGTGGGGTAGTGGCAAAGAGTGGTATAATGGTAGGTGTTGGCGAGAGCGATGAGGAGGTTCATCAAACTCTAATTGATTTGCGAAAAGCTGGTTGTAGTGTTGTCACGATAGGGCAATATCTTCAACCAACGGCATCTCACTTGCCAGTTAGTAGATATGTTCACCCCGATATCTTCGCCACATATAAAGTGTGGGCAGAGGAGTTAGGGTTTGATTATGTGGAGAGTGGACCACTTGTTCGCTCGTCATATATGGCCGATAAGGCTATAAATAGTACAAAAAAAAGGATTAATGGATAAGACTAAGGGATTAGAGGTTATCGATTGTGGGGTTATTGAGTACTCAGAGGCGTGGGATAGGCAGAAGCACTATTTCAATGGGAGGCTCACGGGGGCATCAAATCAAGATGTCTTGCTCTATTGCGAGCATCCTCACGTCTACACTCTGGGGAAGAGTGGAGATAGGGATAATCTACTCATTAGCGACGAGTTCCTTAAAAGCATTAACGCCACCTACTTCGCAATAGATAGGGGTGGAGATATAACCTATCACGGCTATGGTCAGTTGGTTGGTTATCCAATAATAGATGTCTCAACCTACTCGATAGGTCTAAGGGAGTACATCTATAAGGTTGAAGAGGCGATTATTAAGACAATCGCTCATTATAATATTAAAGGTTTCAGGATTGACAGTGCCACTGGAGTGTGGGTCAATAGCCTGAAAGGCGAGTGTAAGATATGTGCTATTGGGGTTAAGGCCTCACGTTATATTACGATGCACGGTTTTGCACTTAATGTATCAACGGATTTACGATATTTCGACTATATCAATCCGTGCGGTTTTACCACTAAGGGGGTCACCTCGATAGTGGAGGAGATAGGTGATAGTATGGTTATCGATACAGCTACACTTATGAGTGAGGTTAAGGCTCTGTTTGCTAAGTACTTCACTGAGGAACTTATGGGCTAGATATAAGCACGTTCTTTTGTGTTTGTATTGTTGGATTAGTATTGTTGCTATATCCATTAAATGCGCATATTGCGAGGAATAATAAATAAAAATATATATATGTCGGTAGAAAAGAGATGGGTTCTCAAGCCCCAAGCGGATGTTGAGAAGTCACAAGTATTATCGGAGAGTTTAGGTCTTCCCTTAATATTATCTAATCTACTTATTCAGAGAGGTATTGATTCGCCAGAGAGGGCAGAGGAGTTTTTTAATCCTAAGTTAGAGGATCTACATGATCCTTATCTAATGAAGGATATGGAGTTGGCTGTAGCTCGTATCGAGCAGGCTGTGCTTAACCGCGAATCTATTATGGTATACGGTGATTATGACGTTGATGGCACAACGGCAGTCTCATTGATGTATCTATTCTTAACGAATGTAGTAGGTGCTGATAAGGTAAGATACTATATACCCGACCGTTACCTAGAGGGGTACGGGGTCTCGAAGCGAGCATTGGAGTATGCTGCTGCTGAGGACATTAAATTAATTATTGCTCTTGATTGCGGTATTAAAGCAAACGAGGAGGTTGATTATGCTACAAGTCTAGGTTTAGACTTCATAATTTGCGATCATCACCTTCCAGATAAAGAGCTACCACGTGCAGTTGCTGTACTTGACCCTAAAAGGGAGGATTGTCCTTACCCTTTCAAGGAGTTATCGGGCTGTGGTGTGGGTTTCAAGTTAGCGCAGGCCTACTGTGTAAAGAACAACATCAATTTCGAGCTTATAGTTCCGTTAATGGATTATCTTGTAGTTAGCATCGCTTCGGATATTGTTCCTGTTGTGGGTGAAAATCGTATTTTAGCCTATTATGGCTTAAAAAGATTAAATAATAATCCTTGTATTGGTTTAAAGAGTATCATTAAGATATGTGGTCTTACTATGGGTAAGATTACGGTTGATGATATTGTATTTAAGATTGGGCCACGTATCAATGCGGCAGGGCGTATGGAGAATGATCCCGACGGAGGTTCGGCATCGGGGGGTAATAGTGTTGATAAGCTCCTTACTGCACGTGCCGAAGAGACAGCCAAGAGGTATGGTGCAATAATAGACGGATTTAATAACGATCGTAAAGCTATCGATCGAACAATCACTAACGAGGCGAATAAAATTGTTGATAACTACCCATCGGATCAGAATATTAAGTGTACAGTTCTATACAATCCTGATTGGATGAAGGGGGTAGTGGGTATTGTTGCTTCTCGTTTGATTGAGAGATATTATCGTCCTACTGTTGTCCTTACCGAATCGAATGGGTTTATTACTGGTTCGGCACGTAGTATTGCTGGTTTTGATATCTATCAGGCTATCGAGCACTGTTCAGATCTGTTAGAGAATTTTGGGGGTCACACCTATGCAGCTGGTCTTACTCTTGTTCCAGAGAATTTCGAGGCGTTTAAACAAAAATTCGAACAGTATGTAGAGAATAACATCGACGAGAGTGTACTTATTCCGCAGATTGAAATTGATGTTGATATACCTGCCGAGAGTATAAATATGGAGTTATTACGCCAATTAAACCGTTTTCAACCTTTTGGCCCAGGTAATTCAATCCCTATCTTTAGAAGTTGTAATGTTCTAGGTAATGGGCGCAAGGTTGGGGCTAGAGGCGAGCATCTAAAGGTTGATATTTATAATCCTCATTATGTCTCGGGTATCGCCTTTGGTCAGGCAAATTCTGTCTATAAGGTTGTTTCTGGTAGGACTTTTGATATATGTTACTGTATAACAGAAAACAGGTACAGGGGTAACGTCGAGTTACAGCTGCGCATTAATGATATTAAATCATCCATACAGTAATGACAACAGATAGACTATATGACTTATTCACCCAGTGCGACTACGTGTCGATTGATAGTCGTGAGATTGGTGAGTTGGTTAGTAGGGGATTAAAAGTTATCTATTTTGCTCTTAGGGGCGATAGATTCGACGGTAACAATTATATCGCCGCTGCATTAAATAGTGGTGCTAGCTATGCAGTGGGCGATAATGTACCTACTGAGGTGCCGTTAGATAGGGTAGTAGTGGTGAAAGATTCGCTAGTGGCACTTACCGAGCTAGCGACTTTTCATCGTAAACGCCTAAATCAACCTCATATTGCCATTACAGGCTCTAATGGCAAGACTACCACCAAAGAGTTAATTTTAGCTGTTTTAAAGCGACGTTTTCGTGCTTATGCCACCTATGGTAATCTAAATAATCATATAGGTGTTCCACTTACTATTTTACGTACTCCGCGCGATTGCGAAGTCTCTATTATTGAAATGGGCGCTAATCATTTAGGCGAGATAGCACACTTGTGTAGCATAGCGCAGCCCGATTATGGTATCATCACAAATATAGGACGTGCTCACCTCGAGGGGTTCGGAGGTGTTAAGGGTGTTAGAAAGGCAAAAAGTGAACTTTTTACTTACCTCAAAGAGAGTGGGGGAGAGGTTCTCTATCTTGAGGAGTCGGATAATCTGTCCTCTTTAGTAGAGGAGCTCTCTATTGAGAGAGCAAGAGGTTATTCGATTGCGGATATTTCGCTTATTGAGGGGGGCGATTTTTTAAGTGTTAGATATAATAATAGGGTTATTACCACTCAGTTAGTTGGCGATTATAATATTTATAATGTTAGAGTAGCTATCGAGGTGGGTGTACTTTTCGGTGTTGCCGAGAGTGATATCGTAGCTGCATTAGAGGATTATACACCAACAAATAATCGGTCGCAGATGATCTCTTGCGGAACAAACAGGTTAGTTTTAGATGCCTATAATGCAAACCCTACGAGTATGGAGCATGCCTTATCAAATTTCGATAAGATTGAGCACACAAAGAAGATAGTTATTCTAGGTGAGATGAAAGAGTTAGGTGATGAGTCGGAACAAGAGCATAAGAGGCTATTTGATAGGGTGTTATCAGCTAATTATCATAAAAAAATATTTGTTGGAAGCTCTTTTGCTGGTCTGTGCGAGGGCGATTGTAGTGTTGATATATTCGCCGATGTAGATGAGTTAGTTGAGTACTTATCGTTAAATATGTTCAGCGACTCGTTAATATTAATCAAAGGGTCAAATTCAACACGATTATATCTGCTAAAGAATTATTTAGGTGCCCTGTGATATAGATAGAACGCTATAAATGCATAGATAACGTTGGGCATCCATACTGCCACTATTGGCGATAGAGCACCACTATTTCCAAACTCGTTAGATACCTGCATAAATAGAATGTACGAGAAACATA
>CAYJHM010000083.1:0-9316 GCA_964369935.1 uncultured Rikenellaceae bacterium | reverse complement strand
TATAAAATAATTTAACAACTGCAAAGATAACGTTTTTTATGAAAAATATATACAATTGTAATTATTTTTTGTATATTGCGCCCTGTTATTCGTCAGCTTACTGACCAAACAATTAAAAAGTGTACAACATAACAAAATATTTTTTATGAGCTTAAATTTTAATTTTTCTGCCAACCCATTGGTTAAATTCCTACAAAAGGAGCAGAGTCAATTTACAAAAGATGATATCATTCGTTACATTTCAGAGAATGGTATCGAGATGATTAATTTCAGATATTGTGGTGCGGATGGTCGTCTTAAAACCCTAAATTTCACCTTTAGCTCACTAGAGCACCTTGATGCTATCTTATCAAGTGGTGAGAGGGTTGATGGCTCTAGCCTATTCCCTTATATCGAGGCTGGTTCAAGCGACCTTTATGTTATACCTCGTTTCCGCACGGCATTCCTTAATCCATTCAGCACAATTCCTGCTGTTGATATTCTTTGTAGCTACTTCACTAAAGATGGTGAGCCACTTGAGAGTGCTCCTGAATATACGCTAGTGAAGGCTCACAGAGCACTAACAGAGGTTACAGGTCTTAACTATGAGGTTATGGGCGAATTAGAGTACTATATAATTATGGATAGTGCAGAGCATTTCGTAACTGAGAACCAAAGGGGATATCACGAGTCTTCGCCGTACAATAAATCAGAAGGGTTCCGCTCGGAGTGTATGCGTATGATTACCCAAGCAGGTGGTCTAATTAAATATGGCCATTCGGAAGTTGGAAATTTCAAGCAGGGCGACAAACTATACGAGCAGAACGAGATTGAGTTCCTACCTACCGATTTAGAGGCGGCAGCCGATCAGCTTCTTATAGCTAAATGGATTATTCGCACTCTTGCTTCGGAGTATGAGGTTGATGTTACTTTTGCACCTAAAATTACGGTAGGCAAAGCAGGAAGTGGTATGCACGTTCATACTCGTCTTATGAAGGATGGTAAGAATGCCTTCGTTGAGAATGGCGAGCTAACAAACGAGGCATACAAAGCTATTGCTGGTTATCTTGATTTAGCTCCATCAATCACCGCTTTCGGAAATACTAACCCTACCTCATATCTACGTCTTGTACCTCACCAAGAGGCACCTACAAACATCTGTTGGGGTGATATGAACCGTTCGGCACTTGTAAGGGTACCACTAGGCTGGAGCGTTGGAGCAAAAGATATGTGTTCGATTGCTAACCCATTAGAGAAGTGCTCGGATAACGATTTCACTCAAAAACAAACTGTTGAGTTCCGTTGCCCAGATGGTTCGGCCGATATATACCTCTTACTTGCTTCGTTAGCAGTGGCTGCTCGCCACGGATTCGAGATGGAGCAAGGGGTTGAGTACGCTAAAGAGCGATATATTGCCGTTAATATCTTCCACGACGAACATAAGGCTGTTACCGATTCACTAAAGCAGTTACCAGCCTCGTGTCACGATTCAGCTACCTATCTCGAGCAACAACGTGATATCTACCAGAAATATGGAGTATTTAGCAAAGGGCTAATTGATGGTACGATAGAGAAACTACGTAGCTACAACGACCTTAGCATACGCGAGGAGTTAGCTGCAAGCCAAGAGAAGATGCAGGAGTTAGTAAATAGATTCTTCCACTGCGGATAATATAACATATAATCATAATGAGAGATTGGCTTACAAACCTGAGTTTTGGATAAGAATTATTATTGTCCAAAACTCAGGTTATTGGGTTAATCTCTCGTTTTTAAAATATAGGGATATGCAAAAAATCTACACTCTATTAATTGCACTATTTTTATTCGGCTGTCAGACGGCTGATGTAGTAAATAGCAGCATCTACCCTACTCCACAAAAGGTTGAGAATATAAAAGGGTCGATAAGCATAAAGAACGGATTTCGAATTGTAAACAGCTCGGTTGATAGTGATGCATTAAGGGTACTAACCGAATCGTTAATGATAACCGAAAAGGGAGCAAAATTAACACTCGGCGTTAGGGGAGATAAGGCTATCGAAAAGTACACCCACCTAATACCAGAGAAGAGTGAGGGGTACTACCTTGAGGTGAACCCTAAAGGTGTGGTAATAGCAGCTAACGACAACACAGGGCTGTTCTATGGCGCTCAATCGCTTATTCAGCTAGCTAAAGGCGAGCGTTTAGGTAATACAGTAATAACCGACTATCCGCTAATCAAAGAGAGAGGAGTAGTTGAGGGGTATTACGGTAATCCTTTCAGCTATGAAGATAGAGTTAGCCAGTTCGAGTTCTATGGACGCAATAAGCTCAACACCTACATATATGGCCCTAAAGATGACCCTTACCACGGCTTTTCGAAGAAGTGGCGTGAGCCCTATCCAGAGGCTGACGGCAAAAAATTATCACAACTTATCGAGGTAGCAAACCGTAATAAGGTACGTTTTGTGTGGGCTCTACATCCAGGATTAGACCTTAAATGGAACAAGAGTGATAGTGTAGCAACGCTCAACAAGTTCGAACAGATGTACGCCTTGGGTGTTCGTCACTTCGCTATATTTTTAGACGATATATCACGTAAGGATAGCGATACTAAACATCAAATTAACTACCTCAACTATCTACAAGAGGAGTTTGTCGATAAAAAGAGTGATGTGTCGCCCATTATACTCTGCCCTACTGTATATAATCAGGCTTGGGATAGTGGTAATTACCTCACCCTAATGGGAGAGGAGTTAAATAAAGAGATTAATGTAATGTGGACAGGTAAAATAGTATGTAGTATGATTGATATACCTACTATGGAGTATATCAACCCTAAAATCAAGCGTAAAGCATACATTTGGCTTAACTACCCTGTTAATGATTATGCTATCGACCACCTAGCAATGGGGCCTTTTGTGGGCACAGCTAACGATATTGCCTCTCATGTGAGCGGTTTTGTTGCTAACCCTATGGAGTATGGCGAGGCATCAAAAGTGGCACTCTATAGTATCGCCTGCTACACTTGGAATATGGCACAATTTGATGCCAACCAGACGTGGGAAAAGAGTTTAAGAGAGATTATGCCACAAAATTATCAATCATTCAAAATATTTTGCGAGAATAATATAGATTTGGGACCCTCGTATTTCAACCTACGCATGCCAAACGAATCGGCACCTTTTGCAAAAGATAGGGATATATTTCTTGATGGATACAAACCCAATAGATACAATAAAATGGCTAGCGACTCGTTAGTTAAACACTTCGAATCGTTTATTAAGGCATCAGCCGAGCTAAAAACCTCGACTCACAATCCCGCCTTGGTGAAAGAGATAACGCCGTGGCTTGAGGTCTTCGAGATAGTAGCACAGAGGGGAATTACTCTTCTTGAAATGCAACGTAACCTATCCCTGAACGACTCGGTAGCATTTATAAACAACTACCAAAAGATTCAAAGCCTAGAGCAGAAACAGAAGAGCATCTATTCGCGTGATTTTAAAGGTTCGATTAAAAAAGCAAATCCTAAAGCAGCAAACGAGGTGGTAGGACTATTTCTTGCACAGCTAAAGAAGGATATGGAGAGTTATTATCGCTCTACATTCAGGTATAAACGTGAACTTATACCCGAAATAAAGATAGATGAGGGTAGCTATTATATAAAGATTGGTAACAAATATCTATATAACGCTAGAGGGTCGAAGCGTGCAACTCTACGGGCAGAGAAAGATAACACCAACCCTCAACGAGCAGAGTGGAGAGTTGAGATTGATCCACTTAGCTTTAACTATAAAATTATTAGCGAGCAAGACAACCGCTATCTGGATAACAGATTCAACTTGCGCAGCGATAGTTACAACATTGCAATAAATGGCTTAACCCTACATAGTAAAGGTAAGGGTTACATAATTAAAAATAGTAAAATAGCAGGCACGGCAGCTATACGAGTTGATGGTAATATGCTAACACCTGTTAAAGGTGGCGATAAAGGTGTGGCTGCAACCTTTACATTTGAAAAGATAGAGTAGATTATACAAAATTATAAAATAATTACTATCTTTGCCAAATCAAACTAAACAATAAAGAGTGTATGAAGAGATTTTTTATTTTAGCTGCCCTACTACTGACAGCAGGGGTAGCTTCGGCACAGAGCGGAGAGGTAACCTCTAGCGAATTAGACATTATACGTAAATCGTATAAGGAGGATAATACCACTCGTGCCCTGCGTAATGCTATCCGTTCGAACAAGAGCTTAAAAGAGCTATCGCTTAATGCTGATGTGGCAAACACTATCGACCACAACTTTAAGTATAAAGTTGAGTATAACAGCACTATCACCGATCAACACCAGAGCGGTAGATGTTGGATGTTCACCTCGATGAATGTTTTCCGCCCAACCGTGGTAGAGAAGTATAACCTTAAGTCGTTCGATTTTTCTCATAACTACAACTACTTCTGGGATATGTTCGAGAAGTCGAATCTATTCTTAGAGAATATGATTACATTAGCTAAACGTGATATTGATGATAGAGAGGTTGTAACACTTCTTAAATCACCAATCGACGATGGCGGTGTGTGGAATCACTTCTATAATGTATCTAAAAAGTATGGTGTTGTGCCTAAGAGCGTAATGCCCGAGACCGAGCACTCGAACAACACTTCACAGATGTTAGGTGTTATTAAGGAGAGGCTTCGTAAGGGAGGATTTGATATTCGCGATGCGGCAGAAAACAGGAAAAAAGAGACTGAACTACGCACAATTAAGCGCGAGGCACTAAAAGATATCTATCGCATACTAGCGCTATGTTTAGGCGAGCCTCCTACAAATTTTAACTGGAAATATGTAGATAAGAGCGGAGCGGTTAAGGAGCTAAAAAATTATACTCCTCAGCAATTTTTTGCCGAGATAGTTCCAAGCAACTACACTACCGACAACTATGTTATGATTATGAACGACCCTACTCGCCCATATTATAAGGTGTATAACATTAGCAACTACCGCAATAGTGTTGAGGGTACAAACTGGGTATATCTTAACTTACCTAATGCAGACATTAAAAAGGCTGCTTTAGCATCTATTAAGGCAAACAACCCAATGTATGCTTCGTGCGATGTGGGTAAGCAGTTGAATATGAAAGAGGGTGTGTTGGCAATGAATATGTACGATATCGAGTCGCTTCTAGGTATCGACTTATCTATGGATAAGAGAGCACGCATATTAACTCGTCAGAGTGGCTCGGCTCACGCTATGACCTTAGTAGCTTGCGATACAGACAGTAACGACAAACCTATTAAGTGGCAGTTCGAGAATAGCTGGGGAGCAACAGGTGATAGAGGCTATCTAACATTCACCGATGAGTGGTTTGATAACTATATTTTCCGTATAGTAATAAAGAAAGAGTTCTTAGATGCTAAAGCAAAATCGGCTCTTAACGGAAAAGCTATTAAGTTACCTATCTGGGATTATATGTTCTAAAGATAGTGATAAATAACCTCTTTAAACATAAAGAGGATGACTTGCAAGAGTATTGCGAGCATATTAAATATTGGGGGGCTAAGAGGTGCTAAATTGCTACAATTTAACGCTTATTAGTCGCCCTCTTTTTATAAAAGATATACATAATAAGTTTTTATTTTGTTTCTATTATTATTATATCTATATTTGCATATCAAAATTACTGCTCGATGGAGAAAATATCTAATATACGAGATTTTGATAGATTATTCAGTGAAAGATTTAATCATCTAGTAATCTATATCAATCGCTATGTAGATAATTTTGATATCTCAAAAGATATTGCGCAAGATTCGTTTATTAAACTATGGGAACGCCGCAATAGTGTTGATTTACCTGTGCCTTTTCTCTTTGCTTGCGCTCGTAATAGCGCATTACAATATCTTAAAACAAGAAAAATAACTATCCCCATCGATGAAATCACCTCACTGGTTGATATGTCGGGAAGAGACCTTGAAGAGCTACTAGAGTACTTCGATAAATTAGAAAAAGCAAGTGAGTTAGTTGAGAAACTACCTCCTCAATGTAATGCAGTAGTAAAAAAGGCATACTACGACAATATGAAGATAAAAGATATTGCCGAAAATATGAATATATCGGAAAATACTGTTAAATCACATCTTAAAATAGCAAAAAAATCATTCTCTAAAATGCTATATATCAATGTAATGACATTTTTTAAATAAAATTTATTACTTTTCAACTAACCCTTTTTATATATTTTTGACTCTTATATATATGGAGACAAAATATATGAAAGATATTGTGCTTTTAAAGAAGCTCAAAGCTGAGGAGAGTAATAATCTTCGCAAAATAAAGAGAGAGATAGAACGTAAGCAGTTTATTCGTAAAAGAATCGCTGGACTTTCTATCGCTGCTGCTGTAATTGCTATCTCTTTTGCTGTGTATACAAACAAAGAACACCATAAGCACACAAACAGCATAATCAGCGCCACACCGCAAACTGTAAGCGAACCAACAATAATTATCGATAATAGCATGAGTGTAGCTATGGAGAGTAATAATCGCTCTGTAGAGGTGCGAAATATTGCTAAAGATAATAGAACCTCGGCAGATAATACAAGTAGGTCGTATAGGGTAATTGTGCCCCCAAAATATACAAAAACTGTTATTTTAGATGATGGTAGCGAGGTTATATTAAACGCTGGTAGCGAACTATCATACTCTTCATTCTTACCCGGAACCCCGCGCACTATCACCCTCAACGGTGAAGCTTATTTCAAGGTCAAAAAATCTGAACAGCCATTTATAGTACAAAATAACTCAACATCAATTAAGGTTTATGGAACCGAATTTAATGTAAACACCACTAGAGGAGGGGTGGAAACTCTGCTAGTTTCAGGTTCGGTGGGTGTTTCAAACAATGAGATACTAAACGAGGAGATAATTATTAAACCTAACCAACTACTAGCTATTAACACTTCAGAGATGAGCCATAGGTTAATGGAGGTAAACACTTCAGACTACCTAGGGTGGCTAGGTAGTAGTTTTAAATACGAGTCGCGATTACTTAAAGATGTTTTAACCGATATTGCTCATTGGTATGGTGTGACAATAAATAGTGATATAACAATAGATAATAAATTGGTAAATATTGATATAGATAAACACCTAGAGGTGGAAGCTATATTAGAAATTATAGAGAATATGTATGAAGTTGAATTTTTAAAAAGTGGAGGTAAGGCCTATGAGATAATAACAGAATAGATAAAAAAAGTGTTAGGGCTGTTGGAGCAACCCTAACAGGAAGATTTTACAAAAAGTAAAATCCAGACAATTATTAACAATCAATAGCATTGGAGTGCTATTGAATAATGTGTAAAGATATGGAAAAAAGATATACTCACAAAATTAAACGCAGTTTTTTTTCTATCATACTGTTAATTACTATATTTACACTAGGTAATTATAGTGTCTCGGCAAATGTTGAAGGCAATAATAACAGTTTGATAATTGAACAAATAAACAGTAGCAATGTTACTATTAATATGGATAACGCTACACTTACCGAAGTACTTACCGAGATAAAGAGACAGAGCAAAATTGGATTTGCAATAGACAAAGAAGTGTGTGATGAAATAAGCCCTGTATCTATCAATTTCAGTAATAAATCGATAGCAACAGTATTAGACTCGGTACTGGAAGGAACCGGTTATAAATATGTTATTTTAAACAATCAGATTGTTTTTAAACAAGAGGAAGCAAAACCTATTCCTCAACAACAACCTACACAGATAGAGGTTAATGGTAGAGTTATTGACACTAACGGCGATATTGTTGTTGGAGCAACCGTTATTGTTGCCAATAGTTCGAGTGGAGCAATCACAGACAATAACGGTAAATTCACCCTTTCGGTTGCTGTTGGTGCTGTTTTAGAGATTAGCTTTACTGGCTTAAAGAGTACCACACACACTGTAACTGCAACCGATAATAATTTAACTATCACTTTAGGTATCGACGAGCAAGAGATAAGTGATGTTGTTGTAACAGGATACCAGAGCATCAAAAAAGATAGGATGGCTGGTAATACAGAGACTTTAACAACAGAAGATTTAGAGAATGCACCTTTCACTTCGGTTGATAACTTATTAGCAGGTAAAGTAGCTGGATTAGCTTCGTTTATGTCGAGTGGACGTGCTGGTTCGAACTCAGATATTCGAATCCGTGGTGTTAATACACTATCAGGAACAACCCAGCCACTATGGATAGTTGATGGACTGCCTATGCAGGGTGAAGTACCAAACTTCCAAGGTTCGGGAGCATCACTTCAAGATGACCTACTAACAAATGGTATTGGCAATATTCCTCCGTCTGATATTCAGAGTATTACCGTACTTAAAGATGCTGCGGCTACTGCTATCTATGGTGCTCGTGCAGCAAATGGTGTAATTGTTATCACAACAAAAAAACCTGTTGCAGGAAATATCTCATTAACATATAATTCATCTATTTCAATCTCTGAATCTCCATCGGTGGATTTAGATTTTATGGATGGCGAGCAAAAGGTGGCATACGAACTAGCTCTATACGAAGAGTTTGGTGATGATAGCCGTTTTTCGTGGAGCCGCGCAGGTGCAGCCGCACGAATTGCAATAGATAGAGATAGAGGAATCTATACTTCAGCCGAGGCAAACACAATGTTAGATGAATTGAGAAATACAAACACTAACTGGCTGGATGAGATATACAATAACTCGTTCTCTCACACCCATAATTTCAGCATTAGTGCAGGTACAGAGAAGATGCAATATTACGCCTCGTTAAACTATCAAGACGAACAAGGAACACTACTTAACGACAACTACGATAATTTTACTGGACGTATCTCTACCACTTATAAGCCTAACAGAATTATCGACATACGATTAACAGCGAACCAAACATACCGTACAACAAAGTATCACTCGAGTAGTATTAGCCCATTTACTTATGCTGTATATGGTAACCCATACTACAAGCCATATAACGAAGATGGCAGTTATGCGTGGGACGAAACTTATACAACAATTCCGAAAATCGAAGGTACAGAGCAGAATTTAATACCTGGCTTTAACATCATAAACGAGATTGAGAATACACATAAGAATACTAACTATTCAAGTGGCGGATTATCAATAGAGCTTAATTTATGGTTAATGAAGGGACTAAAACTTTCTAGTAAAGGGGTTTATACTCGCACCTCAACTAACATAGAGAATATTGCAGGCAATACAACTATTACAGGATATAACGGTAACTGGATTAAAAATCTAATCGACAGAGACCCAACCGAGGGAGAACTAAATGGTTACTACAAAGAGTCGGCATCGTTCACAACCG
>CAYJHM010000082.1:3771-9321 GCA_964369935.1 uncultured Rikenellaceae bacterium | reverse complement strand
ACAATGGTATTCCTACTAATGGCCCTCAATTTACTTTTAATATAGGTTCGGTTGATAAGTTTGAAGAGGACTTAGCTGTAGAGACGCTTCATGTTGATGCATCAAAAGAGATTCCTACACACTATAAGAATGACGAAAAGGGCTTTATGGATTACTTAGGTATGATTTTCCCTTTCTTAATGATTATTCTGTTTATATTCTTCATATTGAGGGGTGTACGTGGCGGAAAAGATGGAAATGTATTTAATGTAGGTAAAGCGTCGGCGCAGATATACGATAAAAATAGCACTAAAAGGGTACTATTTAAGGATGTTGCTGGATTAGAGGAGGTGAAGGTTGAGGTTATGGAGATTGTTGATTTCTTAAAGAACCCAAAGAAGTATAGCGAACTAGGTGCTGCTATACCTAAAGGTGCTTTATTGGTAGGCCCTCCTGGTACAGGTAAAACTTTATTAGCTAAAGCAGTAGCTGGCGAGGCTAATGTGCCATTCTTATCTATGAGTGGTTCAGACTTTGTTGAGATGTTTGTTGGGGTGGGTGCTTCACGTGTGAGAGACCTATTTAAGCAAGCCAAAGATAAGTCGCCTTGTATTGTGTTTATCGACGAGATAGATGCTATCGGACGTGCTCGTAGTAAAAATAGTGGATACTCTTCTAACGATGAGCGTGAGAATACCCTAAATCAATTACTAACAGAGATGGATGGTTTTGGTACAAATTCGGGTGTGATTATTCTTGCGGCAACTAACCGTGCAGATATATTAGATAAGGCGCTTATGCGTGCTGGTCGTTTTGATAGACAGATTCATGTTGAATTACCTGATGTGCTAGAGCGAGAGGCTATTCTTAATGTTCACACTAAGAAATTAAAGATAGGTGAGGATGTATCAACAGCATTTTTTGCTAAGCAGACCCCAGGTTTTTCGGGTGCAGATTTAGCTAACGTATGTAACGAAGCGGCACTTATTGCTGCTCGTCAAAATAAGGTTGCAGTAGGCAAACAAGATTTCCTTGATGCTATTGATAGGATTATCGGAGGTTTAGAGCGTAAAAATAAACTAATGACAGAAAAAGAGCGTCGTACGATTGCTTATCATGAGGCAGGGCACGCTACTGTTAGTTGGTTACTTCATTACGCTAATCCTCTTATTAAGGTAACTATCGTACCAAGAGGTAAAGCTTTAGGGGCTGCGTGGTATATGCCTGAAGAGAGGCAAATAACAACTGAGCACCAAATGATGCACGAAATGGCAGCTATATTAGGTGGAAGAGTGTCTGAGCAGCTAAATTTTGGTGTTGTATCAACAGGTGCACTTAATGATTTAGAGAGAGTAACACGTATGGCATACTCGATAGTTGCTTATTATGGTATGGGAGATAAAGTTAAGAATATGAGTTACTACAACTCGACAGGGCAAGAGCAGTTCACTAAACCATACAGCGAAAAGACAGCCGAGATTATCGACCAAGAGGTTAAGGCCTTAATTGATAAAACGTATGCTATGGCCGAGGAGATTCTATTAACTCACAAAGAGGGGCTTGCAAAGCTAGCAGAGATGTTGCTTGAGCGTGAAGTTGTATTTGGCGAGGATCTTGAGGAGATTTTCGGTAAACGTAAAGATGAAAATGGTAATGAATTAGAGACAATGTCGAGGGGTATAAAATCTGAAGACAACTCAGCACTTGAGGAGGTTCGCCAGATTGAAGAACGCGAGATTGAAGCTGAAGAAGCTAGTTCTGAAAGTGATAAAAATGGAAATTAATTTATAGTAATGAGTAATTTAGTAGTAAGATCTATAAGTGGCTTATTCATAGCAGTAGTGATGATTGGTGCTATTATGTGGTGTGATTTAAGTAAATTTATTCTCTTTGCGCTGGTAGCTATTCTATCAGCCAAGGAGATATTTACTATGATAAATAGTGGTAATAAAGTTAAACTATTTCGTCAAGGTGCCTTGACAATAGCAATACTCTCTATTATAATGCTAGTCTATCACCTATATAATCAACTATTTGTTCCTGTGACGATTACGATGGTGCTATTGCGCTTAATTATAGAATTATATCGTAAAGATGATGGATCAATATTTGCTGCTACTACTGAAATGGCTGTTGGATTATACCTGCTAATACCTACATTATTAATATTTTCAATGGAGTGGGATACATTACTTTTCATACTATTTATGGTGTGGTGTAATGATGTGGGGGCATACTTTGTAGGTATAACCATAGGTAAAAATCGCCTTTTTGAGAGGGTATCTCCAAAAAAATCATGGGAAGGGTTCTTTGGGGGCTTAATTTTTACTCTCCTCTTTGCTTTTGCGGCCAATCATTTCTACTTTACAGATGCATCACCTATATTATATATAGTAATAGGTTGTGTGGTATCAGTGGCTGCTGTTTTTGGTGATTTATTCGAGTCGTTAGTAAAGCGCGAATTTAAAATTAAAGATTCAGGAAGCTTAATACCTGGGCATGGAGGGGTATGGGATAGATTTGATGCTCTATTTTTTGCCGTTCCAGCATACTACATTGTTGAATCAATTTTTAATCTATAGATTATCCTAAACTAAACTAAATTATGAAGATAGCAAAAGAGGGTAAAAGTAATATTATTAGAGCGATAACCTTTACTATTGTGATAGTAGGGGGATTATTATACTTAGATTATAATCTTGCGGTATATATTGTAGCACCTTTATTATTCTTAAAGTTATGTTTTGTGCTACGTTTTTTTCGACTTCCTTGCCGTAAAAAACATACAAAAGATGGGGCAATTTTCTCGCCTGCCGATGGTACTATCGTAGCTATTGAGAGGGTTTACGAGGATGAATATTTCAAAGAAGAGAGGCTACAAGTATCAATATTTATGTCGGTATGGAATGTTCATGCTAATTGGCACCCAATTTCAGGAGAGGTGAAGTACTTTAAGCACCATCACGGAAAATTTTTGATAGCTAACCACCCAAAATCATCAACGGAAAACGAACGTACAACTACCGTTGTAGCTAGTGGCAACACTGAGATACTGTTTAGGCAAGTGGCAGGCTATGTTGCTCGTCGTATTGTATCGTATGTATCGGTGGGGCAAAAGGCAGAACAAAATACACGCTTTGGGTTTATAAAATTTGGCTCACGAATAGATCTATTCCTTCCGCTTGACAGCGAAGTGAATGTATCGCTAAAAGAGAAGGTTGTGGGTTCACAAACGATAATTGCAAATATTAAATAAAGAATTTTAACTACTTAACTTATATATTTATGGCAGAAATAAAAGAATTGGAGAGGATTGCATCACAGGTAAGACGTGATATTGTACGTATGGTTGCCGATGCAGGAAATGGACATCCAGGTGGCTCGCTAGGGTGCGCCGATGTGATTACTGCACTCTATTTCGAGATAATGAATATCTCGCCAAGTAATTTCCGTATTGATGGAAAGGGTGAAGATGTGTTTTTACTATCGAACGGGCACATTGCGCCTGTTTGGTATAGCGTACTATCTCGCAGGGGATATTTTGGGATTGAGGAGCTAGGAACTCTTCGCTTGTTAGGTTCACGCCTACAAGGGCACCCAACACCTGCAAAAGGGATTCCTGGTGTGCGTGTAGCTTCAGGCTCGCTTGGTCAAGGTCTATCAACTGCTATTGGTGTAGCATCAGCAAAGAAGCTAGATGGTGATTCAGCATTAACTTATGTTTTAATGGGCGATGGTGAAACTCAAGAAGGGCAAGTATGGGAGGCAGCTATGTATGCAGGAGCAAAAGGTATAGATAATCTTGTTGCAATAGTTGATTGGAACAATCAACAGATTGATGGTTCATGCGATCAGGTGGTATCTTTAGGTGATTATCCTGCTAAATGGAGAGCATTTGGCTGGAATGTATTACAGATGGATGGCAACAATATGAGTTCGGTTGTAGAGACTTTAAAACAAGCCGCTAATGAGTGTGGCAAGGGTGCCCCAGTGATTATTTTAATGAAGACCGAGATGGGGTATGGAGTAGACTTTATGTGTGGCACAAATGCTTGGCACGGTAAGGCTCCATCACAAGAGCAGAAGGTGATTGCTCTCTCTCAGTTAGAGGAGACCCTTGGAGATTACCCTAAAAATTAATTTTATAACAAATTTAGTATTATGAAGTATATATCAAGTGGAGATAAGGATACACGCTCAGGTTTCGGAGCAGGTCTTCATCAAGTAGCAAAGATAAATGATAATGTTGTTGCATTATGCGCCGATTTAGTGGGTTCGTTAAAGATGGATGCCTTTAAATCGGAGTTTCCAGAGCGTTTTTTTCAGACTGGTATAGCTGAAGCAAATATGATTGGAATAGCTTCGGGATTAGCAGTAAGCGGTAAAATCCCTTTTGCTGGTACTTTTGCTGGTTTTGCAACTGGGCGAGTTTACGATCAGATTCGTCAAGCTGTAGCTTATTCGAATGCCAATGTTAAGATAGCAGGATCGCACGCAGGTATAACACTAGGCGAGGATGGTGCTACTCACCAAATATTAGAGGATATTGGATTAATGAAAATGCTGCCAAACATGGTGGTAATCAATCCATGTGATTATAATCAAACAAAAGCTGCAACCATTGCTGCTGCTGAGCATGTAGGGCCAGTATACCTTCGTTTCGGTCGTCCTGTAGTTCCTAATTTTACACCTGAAAATCAAGATTTTGTGATAGGTGAGGCTGTTAATCTGTATCAAGGCGATGATGTTGCTGTTTTTGCAACAGGTCATCTTGTATGGAAAGCTATCGAGGCTACCGAGCAGTTAGCTAATGAGGGTGTTTCGGTAGAGTTAATAAATATTCACACTATTAAGCCTTTAGATAGAGCTGCTGTTATCTCTGCTGCTAAGAAATGTAAGGCAGTAGTTGTGTGCGAAGAGCACTTTATTGCTGGTGGTTTAGGAGAAAGTATTGCAGGGGTTCTTGCTATGGAGTGCCCGACACCTATCGAGTTTGTTGCTATTGATGATAAATTTGGAGAGAGTGGTGCACCTGAAGAGCTAATGACATACTTTGGTCTTGACGCAAAAGATGTTGTAGAGGCTGTAAAACGAGTAATGACACGCAAATAGACTATTCAATTATTTATGAGTTATGATAAATCACATAGTTAATTCGTTATTAGATAGGGATAACCGTATAGTTATTCCAACTTTTGGTGTTATTGTTAGAAAAGTAGAAGATGGTAATTACATATATCTTTTTTCAAATACGCCGAATGATGGTGATATGAGTTTAGTTAATGGCGTAGTTAAGAGCATGAAAATATCGCATAACGAGGCCATTAATATGGTTGATGCTTATGTAGGATTCATCAATAGCGTCATAGATAAGAATGGCCGATACAAAATAGAGAATGTAGGGTCGTTAGTAAGAAGTAAAATGGGTGGGTATACACTATTACCTCTGAGTCACGAAAATAGATACAGGATTGAACCACTTACCGAGCGAGTTGAGAAAAATACGGTAAATGAGGAGGTTGTAATCAATAAAGCTGTAGATGTAGTTGAGAAAGAAGAGGTAAAAGAGCC
>CAYJHM010000082.1:0-3671 GCA_964369935.1 uncultured Rikenellaceae bacterium | reverse complement strand
GAGTACGAGCCTATTACAGAGGAGACAGAACCCGAGATTGAGGAGTATGAGCCTATTACAGAGGATGCAGAACCAGAGATCGAGGAGTATGAGCCTAAGGTACAGCCAGAGAGTGGTGCTAGTAGGTTCAATGAGAGGTTTACACCACGTAGATTTGGTGAAACAGTTGATAACGAGCGTCGTAGTTTTAATGATAGGGTATTCTCTCCGAAAGAGGAGACTAAAGTGGTTACTAGGCCAGAGAGGGTTGTTCCTAAACCAGAACCTACCCCTGAGCCTATTATTAAAAAAGAGGCATATTACGATATTGAAGAACCGAGGGAGAGTAGTGCTCAAACTTCTGGGGCGAAAGCTAAGGGCAATCGTAAATTACAAGATATTTATGGTAAAGGTAAGATGCGCGAGTTTAAATTTACTCAGAAAGAGAGTGATTCGTCGGCACCTAATATCACGCCAAAGCGCGATAGTGTGCGTTCGATACTGAACCGTGAAACGACTTTTACTAAGCCTCCAAGGAGCGTGGAAGAGCCAATTTTTGAAACTACTCCGCAGCTAGGTAAACCAAGACGTGATTGGGTAATGATAATATCTATAATTGTGATTATACTAGGTTTAGCAGCTATTGCTTATCTCTATTATGTTCAAAATACATTTACCTTATAACCTGAGTTTTGGATAAAACAAAAATTAAAATAATAATTAAATAGATAATGGCATTACAGTGTGGTATTGTTGGATTACCTAATGTTGGTAAATCAACACTTTTTAATTGTCTTTCTAATGCAAAGGCACAGGCAGCAAATTTCCCTTTTTGTACAATCGAGCCAAATGTGGGGGTTATTGTTGTTCCTGATGATAGATTAACAACACTTGCAAATATTGATAAAGCAAGAAAACTGATTCCTACAACTATCGAAATAGTTGATATAGCAGGTTTGGTTAAAGGCGCCTCGAAGGGTGAGGGTCTAGGAAATAAATTTTTAGGAAATATACGTGAAACAGATGCTATAATTCATGTTTTAAGATGCTTTGAAAACGAAAATATCACTCATGTGAGTGGTACAGTTGATCCTGTTAGGGATAAAGAGATAATAGATACTGAACTTCAACTAAAAGATTTAGAGACTGTTCAGGGACGTATCCAAAAGGTAAAGAAGCAAGCTGAAACAGGTGGTGATAAGACAGCTAAGCGTATTTACGATCTTCTTCGTAGGTATGAAGAGGTATTAATCCAAGGAAAATCGGCACGTTTAGTGGAGCTTGATAAAGAGGATGCTAAACTGCTTAATGATTTACATTTACTAACTAGTAAACCAGTTCTGTATCTGTGTAATGTTGATGAGGCTAGTGTAGTGTCAGGTAATGGTCATGTTGATGCTGTTAGGGCTGCCGTAGCCGAAGAGAATGCCGAGATACTAATAATTGCAGCAGCAACCGAGGCCGATATAGCTGAATTAGATGATTATGAGGAGCGTAAAATGTTCCTAGATGAGATTGGTCTTGAAGAGTCGGGGGTTAGTCGTTTGATTAAGGCGGCATATTCGTTGCTTAACCTTGAAACATACTTTACTACTGGCGAAAAGGAGTCACACGCTTGGACATACCCTAAAGGAACAAAAGCACCACAAGCAGCAGGTGTTATCCATACCGATTTCGAGCGTGGATTTATCCGCGCCGAAGTTATTAAGTATGATGATTATGTTCACTACGGCTCAGAAAAGGCGTGTCGCGAGGCTGGAAAGATAGCTATCGAGGGTAAAGAGTATGTGGTTCAAGATGGCGATATAATGCACTTCTTATTTAATGTATAGAGTATGAAACGGTTTTATTTTATCTTAGTAGCGTGTTATATGATGGTTGGTTGTGTCCCATACTATGTGGCGATGTCTAATGAACTTAAGTTAGGTGCGCCTAAAGATGAAGTGCTTAATACTTTTGGTAAACCAGAATTGACCGATAATTACTATGAGGATGATAGCGAGGTTGAGGCGTATACCTATATCAATCGCTATACTTCTACTGTAATCTATACTAAACTATATTTCAAGGATGGTAAACTGGTTAAGAAAACACAAGAGGAGAAGTTAAAGCCAGCAACCCAAAAAAAATAATTAACTAATAATATACCATATAATATATGAGCAGAGAAGTAAGAGTACGTTTTGCACCAAGCCCGACAGGGGCTCTACATATTGGTGGTGTGCGCACCGCACTATATAACTACCTTTTTGCACGTCAGAATGGAGGTAAATTTATTCTGCGTATCGAGGATACAGATTCACAACGATTTGTAGAGGGTGCCGAGGAGTACATTATCGAATCGCTTGCTTGGTGTGGCATCGAAATAGACGAAGGAGTATCCGTAGGTGGAGATTGTGCTCCGTATAAACAAAGCGAACGTCGTGATATCTATTGGAAATATGCTCAGCAACTGATTAATAATGGTTGGGCTTACTATGCGTTCGATACATCAGAAGAGCTTGATGCTATGCGTGCCGAGTGTGAGGGTAGGGGTGAAACATTTACATATAACTACCAAATACGTGAGAAACTTAAAACCTCATTATCTCTACCATCAGATGAGGTCGAAAGATTGCTAAATGAACAAAATAATTGGGTAATACGTTTTAAAATGCCCGAGAATGAGACTATCAATATGAGCGATATGGTTCGTGGTGAGGTAACGGTTAATAGCTCTACTTTAGATGATAAGGTACTATTTAAGGCTGCCGATAAGCTCCCTACTTACCATTTAGCAAATATTGTTGACGACTATTTAATGAATATCAGTCACGTTATTAGGGGCGAAGAGTGGCTACCGTCATTACCTCTTCACTATATGCTGTATAAAGCTTTTGGGTGGAGTGATAAGCAACCAATTTTTGCTCACCTGCCTCTTCTGCTTAAGCCTAGTGGTAAAGGTAAATTAAGTAAGCGTGATGGCGATAAGTTAGGTTTCCCTGTATTTCCTCTTCGTTGGGTATCGCCAGAGGGAGATGTGTCGAGAGGATACCGAGAGGATGGATATTTTGCCGACTCGTTTATAAATATGTTAGCACTATTGGGATGGAATCCAGGAGGTGAGCAGGAGATTTTATCTATGAACGAACTGATAAATCTATTTAACATAAATAAAGTGGGTAAATCGGGCTCTAGGTTCGACCCTGTGAAGGCTGAATGGTTTAACGCCCAATATTTACGTCAAAAAGATAACGAAACGTTAGCGCAATTGTACCTACCAATACTTCAAGAACGTGGTTTTGAGCCATCTATCGAACTACTAGCTCGTGTATGTGGAATGATTAAAGAGCGTTGTTCGTTTGTGTCACAGTTTTGGGATATTTCGTTTTTCTTTTTTGTTGCACCAGAGAGTTACGATCAAAAAGTTTTAGATAAGCACTTTAAAGGTGATATTATCGCACATATCGAGAGTATCAAAGAACTTATAACTGGTAGTGATAATGTTATTTCAACGGAGCTAGAACCTAAAATACATAGCTGGATTAAAGGTAATAGCCTCCAATGGGGCAAATAATGAATATGCTTAGGCTCTCTTTAGTTGGAACATCAATAGGACCTAATATTTTTGACATTATCGAGATTATTGGTAGAGAGGAGACAATTAAGAGAATTGATATGTTCTTAATTAATCTTAATAATAGATAAAAAAT
>CAYJHM010000081.1:314-9397 GCA_964369935.1 uncultured Rikenellaceae bacterium | reverse complement strand
AGACAATGATTTTGTTAGGGCCATAGATACTATATATAATAGTAGTGGTCGTGTAGTGGTGACAGGGATAGGTAAGAGTGCAATTATTGGAAATAAAATTGTTGCTACACTTAATTCAACTGGTTCGCCAGCTGTTTTTATGCACGCTGCCGATGCTATACACGGAGATTTAGGGATTATTCAAAGAGGTGATGTTGTTATATGTATCTCTAAGAGTGGCTCGTCGCCAGAGATAAAGGTATTAATTCCCTTAATACGCAATATCAATAATAATAATCCTATTATTGGGATGGTGGGGAATTTAAACTCGTTTCTAGCGCAGAATAGCGATATGGTTATCAATACATACGTGAAAGAGGAGGCTTGTCCTAATAATTTAGCTCCTACCTCTAGCACAACAGCGCAGTTGGTTATGGGCGATGCTATTGCTATGTCGCTGCTTAAAATGAAGGGGCTTACATCTGAAGATTTTGCTAAGGTGCATCCTGGTGGTGCTTTAGGTAAGAGGCTATATCTGCGTGTGGGCGATTTAGTAAATTCAAACAGTGTACCTATTGTTGGTGTTAATACTCCAATACGCGAAGTGATAGTTGAAATATCATCTAAGAGATTAGGTGCAACGGCTGTGGTTGATGATAGTGGTAAGGTGGTAGGTATTATTACCGATGGTGATATTCGTAGAATGTTAGAGCATAACGAACATATAGGCGCAATAGTGGCAGGTGATGTGATGGGGCGAGAGCCCAAAGTGATTACCGATAGTACGCTTGCTGTTCAGGCATTTGGATTGATGGAGTCGAATCAAATTTCGCAGCTATTAGTTACTGATAGTGACGGTAATTATGTAGGTATCATTCATATTCACGCTATTCTTTCGGAAGGGGTCGTATAATATTAATATAACAAACAAAGATATGAGGCTATACACAAAAAATCTAGTTAAGCAGTATAAGAGTCGTAAGGTGGTTAATGATGTATCTATCGAGGTCGAGCAAGGGGAGATAGTTGGTTTATTGGGGCCGAATGGGGCAGGAAAGACCACTACATTCTATATGACCGTAGGTTTGATTAAGCCTAACGATGGGCAAATTTTCTTAGATGATTTAGATATTACCGACGAGCCTGTATATAAGCGTGCGCAGCTGGGTGTTGGTTATCTAGCGCAGGAGGCTTCGGTTTTCCGTCGCCTAAGTGTTGAGGATAATATCCGTTCGGTTCTTCAAATGACCAAACATAGTAAAGAGTATCAAGAGCAGAAAGTGAACGATTTAATTGCGGAGTTTCACCTTGAAAAAGTACGAAAAAGTTTAGGTGTTCAGTTATCAGGAGGCGAGCGTAGGCGTACCGAGATTGCTCGATGTGTAGCTATCAATCCTAAATTTATCCTGCTAGACGAGCCATTTGCTGGTGTCGATCCTATTGCTGTAGAGGATATTAAAAATATTGTGCGTACTCTTAAAGATAAGAATATTGGCATTATAATTACCGACCATAATGTGCAAGAAACTTTAGATATTACCGACAGAACATATCTTCTTTTCGAAGGAAAGATTCTGAAAACGGGAACAGCAGAGGAGTTAGCTGCTGACGAGATGGTACGAAAGGTGTATCTTGGTAAAGATTTTAAGCTTAAAAGTCATCAATAGGTTCGGCGTATGAGACGAAAAGAGCGATTTAGTGGTATAATCGAGTGGTTTAAGGTAAATATGCCTATTGCCGAATCGGAGTTGCATTATACTAACCCTTACGAGCTATTAGTGGCGGTGATTCTGTCGGCGCAGTGTACCGATAAACGTGTTAATATGGTTACCCCAGCTCTATTTGCTGCTTTTCCAACACCTCAAAAGTTAGCCGATACTACCGTTGAGGAGATTTTTGAGTATGTAAAATCAATCTCTTATCCTAATAATAAAGCACGTAATCTGCATAAAATGGCTGTGGGGCTACTTGATATGTTTGATGGTGAGGTGCCTTCGGAGGTCGACGATTTGGTTAAGTTGGCAGGTGTAGGGCGAAAAACTGCTAATGTTATAGCTTCGGTTATATTTAATAAGCCTGCTATGGCGGTCGATACTCACGTGTTTAGGGTGTCCGAGCGTATAGGGCTAACTCTAAAATCAAAAAATCCGTTACAAACAGAGCGCGAATTGGTTAAGCATATTCCTAGCGAACTATTGCCGATAGCACACCATTGGCTTATTCTTCATGGTAGGTATGTGTGCACAGCTCGTAACCCTCAGTGTGAGAGTTGTGGTATTGCACCGTGGTGTAAAAGTTTTAAGCAATCATAATATTTATTTGTCACTTTCCGATTATTTTTGCTATATTTGCAAAAAATAGAACTATGGTAAATAGAATAATATTTGTATTGGGTGGGGGCTACTCGCCCGAACGTGAAGTGTCGCTAGGAAGTGCTAGTTATGTGTACGGCGAACTTAAAAAGGTGTATGGTAACACCTATTTTATTGATATAGCCCAAGATAGATGGTGCGCTATTATAGATAACGAAAAATATTTTACCATAAACAAGGCAAATCTCTCGTTTGTCGATGATAATGGCGATTTAGTTGCTCCCGATATTGTTGTGAACTTAATTCATGGGACGCCAGGCGAAAATGGTATATTACAAGGCTATTTCGAGACCCTTGGGATTAAGCATACCAGCTGCTCTAGTGGGGTGAGTGCTCTTACTTTTGATAAGATATGGACAAAGCGTGCTCTAGCTAATAGCGGAATTGCTATGGCTAATGATATTGTGGTGTCTGACACTAGAAATGTCGATTACGAGGCTATTACGTCGGCTCTTGGGCTACCTCTATTTGTAAAACCTAGCAATAGTGGTAGTAGTTTTGGTGTTACTAAGGTGAAGAGTATAGAGTCGCTCCCTGCGGCAATTAACGAGGCATACACACCCGATGGTGAGGTGATAATTGAGGCGGCAATATCTGGTAGAGAGGTTGCTTGCGGTATATATGTAACAGAGCGTGGGGCTACGCTGCTCCCTATCACCGAGATTTTGTCGGAGAACGAATTTTTTGATTACGAGGCAAAGTATAAAGGGGCTTCACAAGAGATAACGCCTGCTGATTTCTCTACCGAGATGGTTACAAAACTTAATAATCTAACCCTAAAAATATATAAACAGTTGCGTTGTAGGGGTTTTGTGCGTATCGATTATATTATTGATGGCGAGACACCTTATTTTATCGAGGTGAACACCATTCCAGGAATGAGCCAACAGAGTATTATCCCTCAACAGTTAGCGCATAGTGGTATTACTGTTTGCGATATGTTTAATGAAATATTTAATGATTTATAGATAATGGAAAATTTATTAGAGAGATTTATTCGCTATGCGAAGATTGATACCGAGAGTTCGGTGACAAGCAGTGAAGTGCCCTCAACACCAACACAGTTAGAGTTTTTTAAATTATTAGTGGGCGAGCTTCGTGCTATGGGTATCGAAGATGTAAAGTCTAGTAACGGTTATGTTATGGCAACTATACCTGCAAATACATCAAAGAAGAATGTTCCTGCTATTGGATTTATTGCTCACGTCGATACCTCGCCTGATTTAACAGGTAAGGGTGTTAATCCTCAGGTTATCGAGCCATATTCGGGGGGTGATATTGTTCTTAACTCGCAGGTTACGATGAAGGTAGATGAATTCCCGCAACTTAATAACTATATTGGTCATACCCTTGTTACAACCGATGGTAACACTCTATTAGGTGCTGATGATAAGGCTGGTGTAGCTGAGATTATGTGCGCTGCCGAGTATATAATGAATAATTCAAATTTCGAGCACGGAGAGATAAAGCTAGGGTTCACTCCCGATGAGGAGATAGGTAGAGGTGTTGATAATTTTGATGTCGAGCTTTTTGGTGCCAAATATGCCTATACAATGGATGGCAGTTCGTTAGGCGAGCTAGAGTACGAGAATTTTAATGCTGCTATGGCAACAATCACTATTCAGGGTTTAAGCGTACACCCTGGATATGCTAAAGGAAAGATGATTAACTCGTTCACCGTAGCTAGGGAGATTGATAATATGTTACCTAAGCACGAGAGACCAGAGTTTACCGAGGGGCGCGAGGGTTTCTATCATCAATTATCGGTTGGTGGTAGTGTTGATTCTTGTAAGGTTATCTATATTATTCGTGATCACTCGATGGAGCTATTTAACGAACGCAAAGCAAAAATGGAGTGCGTGATAAATACTATAAATACCCTATATGGTAAGGAGGTGGCGCAGCTAGAGATGGTTGATCAGTACTATAATATGGAGGAGATAGTTAGCCAGCATCCTGATGTTATTAACGTGGCAATCAAAGCAATGGAACGTTTGAATATCACCCCTAAAGTTCACCCTATACGTGGTGGTACTGATGGTTCGAGATTATCTTTTATGGGGCTTCCTTGTCCTAATGTATTTGCTGGGGGTGAGAACTTCCACGGTAGATACGAGTTTGCTTCGGTTGAGACAATGACAGCGGCTAAAGATGTGATTCTTGAGATTGTGAAAGTTTGGAACGAGAGGGGAGCATAACCGAAGATAAAAAGCGACAATTACTTCGTAGTACCATCTCGACAGTGGTGGTACTACTGTTTTTTGCTCTTTATGTTGCCTTCTGCGAGAGGCAGAGCACTAACGGGTGGGAGTATAAACCTAAGTTCGAAGAGATTGATTCGCTCTCTAGCTCTTACGATATTCCTAATGGAGTATTACCAACTATAACCGACTCAACCTACACTTTCTATTCAAACAAAGGGCGTTACTATTATTGCTATAACACTGATTGGCTTATACCTAACTGGGTGGCGTATCGCTTAACTCGTGATGAGGTGGTTACAAATAAGGTTAAACGGACAAATGCCTTTCGCCGAGATAGTGCAATAATAGCTAAAGGGTGGAGGCAGGCATCAACTAACGATTATTACCGTTCGAACTACAATAGAGGGCACCTAATACCCTCAGCTGATAGGAATGATAGCCGCCAAGAGAATAGGGCAACCTTTACATTTGCTAACATTGTGCCACAGGTTGCAAGCGTAAATAGTGGTGTGTGGTTAAAAGTTGAGCATAAAGTACGTGAGTGGGCATACCGCTATTCAGAGGCTTACATAGTGGTTGGGACGATAGCTGCTGAACCGCATAAATACATAGGACATAATAGGGTAGTGGTGCCTAATAGTATGTATAAAGCTATTGTGGTGAATCGTGATAATAAGTGGTACGGAGTGGCTTACATTGTACCTAATAACCGCAAGGTAAGGGGGTCGTATAAGAAGTACCAGATGAGTATCGATAATTTAGAGCAAAAATTGGGTGTGGATATATTTCCGCACATCGAAAAATTTGCTGATAATGATTTTGAAAAACGAGTATCTCGTAAAATATTCAAATAGACTTGTTTTACTACGATAAAATTTGTATCTTTGTGGTTCATGTGCTATTAAGATGCAAATATTTTGGCGATATACTACTCTAGCTGTTGTTGTTATAATGTACTCTTGTAGTGTAGAGTATAACGATATTGATACGCGGTATTTCCGCTCTGAAGGAGAGTGGATAGTAGATGTTATGCGTAGTGATTATCTGTTTGCAAATGAGATTCCCAATAATATTGATTATTCGCTATCTTCTAGTGATTTATTCTATTCGTTACTTTCCGAAAAAGAGATGTATAATAGCGGTTTGTACTTTTCATATATTCAAACAACCGAACCAAGCACGCCGCAAGTGTATGTATCTAAAAGTGAGACAGTAGACGAGTCGCCAATCCAGAAATGGGGCATAATTAATACCTCTACGGCTAAAGTGGCGTATCTTCTATATAACACTTTCGCCCCGGGGATGGACATGGATAATCCAGCAGACGATAGGCGGTATGACGATGAGTTATCTGCAATATCACGAAGCTTGAAAAGTTCAGGGGTGAGCGAGATGGTGTTAGATTTGCGATATAATGGCGGTGGGAATATTCTATCAATGTTACTTTTGGGTACTATTTTAGCACCTGAAATGGCACTAGAGAGGCGATTTTGTACTCTGCAATTTAACGATGGTAGCCAAGAGACATATAATCTAAGTAGTGATTATATTCGCAACGGGGATAACCTTAATTTAAAGCGTCTTTATGTTCTAACATCACGTAATACAGCCTCGGCATCAGAGCTGCTTATACACTCGCTAAGAGAGTATATGGAGGTAGTGATTATAGGCGATCGTACGCTTGGTAAGAATATGGGCTCACGACGTTATACACATGAGGATTTTAATCATACACTTCGTCCAATTGTATGCTATGTATTTAACAGTGCAGGCAGTGGAGATTACAGCGATGGGTTAGCGCCCGACTATATGTATAAGTTTTCGTCGTTAGAGCCGTTTATTGATGCCCTAGGAACTCCAGAAGAGCCACTCTTGAAAATCGCACTATCGCTAATTGATGGTAATAAAGTAACTAGATATAACGAAAATAATATAATAGATAATATTAATCTTACTCCACAAGAAGGCAGATCAGTATGCCACGGCTTGGATGTAACAATGTAAATATATGGCAGAGATAGAGTTGTTGGTTATACTCCTACTATCGGGAGTGTTAGTGGGGTTTATTAATACCCTAGCAGGGGGAGGGACTGTTATCTCGGTTGCAACATTTATGGCTATGGGATTGCCAATAGTAGTGGCAACAGGAACAAACCGTATCCCAGTGATTATGCAAAATCTAGTAGCATCAATAATCTTTAAAAAACAGAAATTATATACATTTAAAGAGGCTTTTAGGCTAGCAATACCAATCCTTTTAGGTTCGATTATATCAGCTCAGTTCACTACTATGATGGACGATACAATATTTACCTATATATTTATGGGCGGACTATTGCTTTTTTGTGTGCTACTATTTTATAAACCCGATAGATGGCAGCGAACACAATCGGAGATAAAGAAAGTAGCAATTAAAGAGTACATAATACTATTCGTAATAGGTTTATACGGCGGTTCGGTATATATCGGAATAGGGTATATGTTGCTTGCCCTATTTGTTTTATCGCTCGGGTACGATTTAATACGTGCTAATGCGCTTAAAAACCTAATGGCACTAATGCTGGGCCCTCTATCTATTATACCATTTATTCTAACCGATAATGTAAACTACTCTATGGGGTTAGCACATGGTATAGGTAATGTGTTTGGAGCATTTATTGCATCGCATTACGCTAAAAGAATAGGGCATAAATTTATTCGCAAACTGCTTGTCGTTATGGTTATTTGTTCGGTTATATATACAGTATACGACACATTTTTTAAATAAGGGAGTTTTCCAATAAGCACTTTATTTTTTGCACATCGCATTTAGCTCAAATCCTCACGACCTCAAAGGTCGCTCCGGTGTTGTACTAAATGCGATACACAAAAACTAAAGCACTTATTGAAAAACTCCTTTGGGGTGCTCTGATATGTTGGGGGCAGTTTGAGATTTTTTGCACATCCCCTTTAGCTTAAATCGCTTAATTCTTAGTGCGTTAAGATAATTGCGAGTAAGAGAATGTGCCGCAGATGACGTGCTTATGGGAAAAGCCTTCTTGAGCTAGAGTTTTGCGAATTAGCCTTCTCTTGCGAGTAACCGCAGGCGTACATTGGGTACGTTGAGGATTGCGAGTAAGAGAATGTGCCGCAGATGACGTGCTTATGGGAAAAGCCTTATTTCAGAGTTTGAAGCTTTTGCGGTGTAGGGGCGTTATTCCGTGCTCCTTAATGGCTGCTCGGTGTGATGAGGTAGGGTAGGCTTTATTGCTTTGCCAATTGTATTGTGGGTAGTGGTTGGCTAGCTCTGTTATGTAGTCGTCGCGATGGCATTTGGCTATTACTGATGCTGCCGCTATCGAGATATACTTTGTGTCGCCCTTGATAATACAATCGTATGGTATGGTTAGTTCGGTGCGGAATCTGTTACCGTCGATAAGTAGGTGCTCGGGTGTGACTGTTAGGGCTGATATAGCTCTGTTCATTGCCAAAAACGAGGCGTTTAATACATTTATCGAATCAATCTCTTCGGCAGTAGCTTCGCCTATTGCCCAAGCAATGGCACTCTCTTTTATTATGTCTCGTAGTAGATATCTGCTCTTTTCGGTCATCTTCTTCGAGTCGTTAAGTAGAGGGTGGTAAAAATCGTGAGGCATTATAACCGCTGCGGCAAAGAGCGAGCCAGCTAGACAGCCACGTCCCACTTCGTCGCAGCCTGCCTCTAATATATCTGGATTTAGATTATTTAATAACATAATTTATTGTTTTAAAATTTCGTTGTAGCCCTTTTAATCTTGCTCTATCTAGTGAGGTAGAGCCATATTTAGCCTTAAATTGCGAATTGCTAAGGGTTAAAATCGAGCTATCAACGGTTATAGATGGCTCTTGTAGTGGAGCTCGGTTGGTCCACTTGCAGCATTTTAGGCAGTTATCGCAGCCAAATAGTTGCCCTCCTTGTGCTACTAGCTTATTCTGTTCGTCGTTAAAATCGCCTCTGTGTTCGATGGTTAGATACGAGAGGCAGCGACGTGAATCAACCCCCCGCTCTGTTAGTGCTCCCGTAGGGCAGTTATTGATACAGGCATAGCACCCATTGCACCCATTGAACGAACTAGCGATGTCGTATTTATCGCTGTTAATGGTTATTACTATCTCGCCAAGCAGAAGAGTGCCACCAAATTCGCGGTTTATTAACATCCCACTTCGCCCTATCCATCCTAACCCGCTTTTTTGAGCCCAGTATCGTTCGAGTATAGGTGCCGAATCAACAAAAGCACGAGCCTCGAAAGGGGACTGGTAAATATTTTGCAATTCGTTAATGATGCTGTTGAGTTTACCTTTGATGGTATGGTGGTAATCGTTATCTTGTGCATAAGAGGCGATATTCCCTTTCACCAAAGGGTAGTGCCACGCAAACGAGATGACAGAGCGAGCTTGTGGTATGATTTTTTCGATATTATTTCGTATATCTGTGTTACGATAGAACCAATCCATATTAGCGTTATAATGATTTGATATCCATTTATTTAGGGCTAAGATGTTCGATTTA
>CAYJHM010000081.1:0-304 GCA_964369935.1 uncultured Rikenellaceae bacterium | reverse complement strand
ATTGGAAATGCCACATAAAGCGAACCCGTAATGTTGGGCTAGCCTATTAATTGTGTTATGGAAGTTTGGAAATCCAATCATAAATCACTAACTTTACAGCAAAATTAATAAAAAAGTGCGATTATGCAAAATAGTAACGACTCGCAAGCTATAGAGATGCGAAAAATTAAACTTCGCAATATTGTTTTTCCAATAATTATTGGATTGGGAGTTGTGGGATATATGATATATAAAGATTTTGATGTTGAGGTGTTTAGGGGTATGACTTTTGACGCATCAACAATATTTTGGCTCTTTATAGCTA
>CAYJHM010000080.1:0-9428 GCA_964369935.1 uncultured Rikenellaceae bacterium | reverse complement strand
CAACTAATTGACAAACAATTAGTTGGATATTTTTGTTAAGTTTTCGGTATCTGCCTAACAATTAAGATACTCTTGCACGGCATCTTTATAACTTTCGCCTATTGGAACAATCTCTTTATCAAATAGAATACGTCCACGCTCGATGATTTTAATTTTATCTTTACGTACTATATACGAACGGTGTACTCGAATAAAATCGCTCTCAGGCAGCAGTTCCTCGGCACGCTTTAGATTCATTAAAGAGAGTAATGGCTTAGATTCGCCCTCGATATGAAATTTCACGTAATCTTTTAAGCCCTCAACGTAGAGTAAACTATTTAGTTCAACACGGTATAATTTATACTCCGACTTCACATAGATAAAGTCAGTATTATTAGTAGTAGTGGCTACCGTCGAGTCGTTCACAGCTTTACTCTTTAATTCAAACCAAGAGACAGCTCGCTGCACCGAGGCTAGAAAGTCGCTATACGATATTGGTTTAAGTAAATAATCAAGAGCATTTACCCTATAACTATCTAAAGCATATTGCTTAAAAGCCGTTGTAAATATTATTTTTGTTCTCTCTGGAACCATTTTACTAAACTCTAAACCATTAAGGGTAGGCATTTGAATATCTAGGAATATCAAATCTGCCTCTTGTAGTTTTTCGCTATGCGCTGCTTGCACCCCACTCGAAAATTGTGCAATAACCTCTAATGACGGGGTTTTACGTGCATACCCCTCTAATAGCATTGCTGCTAGCGGTTCGTCGTCAATTATTATACACTTTAGAGTCATTATTTATCTGTTTTTAAGATTATAATACTAGAGTAACGCTCTTCGTTCTGCTCTACTTTCCAGCTGTAACTATCGTTATACAATAAATCAAGCCTCTTTTTTACCTGTTCTAGCCCTATGCCGTGTCCACTTTTATCACTACTCCCTTTAGCGTGATTACTATTTTGGATAGCTAGATAAATTTCGCCCTCCTCTACCCTATCTTCTAATTCGATAGATATGAAACTATCTGATTCAGCGGCTACGCCATGCTTAAAAGCATTTTCTACAAGCGAAATAAATATCAACGGAGCTACTTCAGTGTAACTATCCGACTTTACTTGAATATTTACATCAATTTTAACGCTCTGATTTAATCTTATTCGCATCAGTTCGATATAGTTCTTAATAAATGCCACTTCGTTAGTTAGCATTACCCTATCACCATGATTATCATATAACATATACTGCAATAACCTGCTTAATTCAGTTATCGCTTTCTGAGCCTTTTCGTTATCAATAAAGGTTAGCGAGTATATATTATTTAGGGTATTAAGTAAAAAATGGGGATTAATTTGATTTTTAAGATTTTCTAATTCCGACTTAACACGTTCACGCTCGGCAACCTTTAGCGCTTCATTGTTCAACTTGAACCTATCAACCAATCTTACCGATGTTACCATTCCTACAGTCATCACATAGTTAATAAAATCTCGAGCTAAAAATATTGGTTTACGACCACGACGGGACATATCAACCCTATCTTCGGATATTAAATTATGTAATATTTCGCTAGTATGAAGAGCGTAAGATATCAGAAGTAGAATAGCAATAAATATAAAATTTATTACCACAAATTCTACGTATCTATGCTTAAAAATTAGTCTAGGAATAATAATAGTATAGTTAATTATATATATTACTATCAACGGAAAAATATGAACCGAAAACATAACCAAATCGAAGAGTTCAAAGCCCGAATCTACACTCCAAAAGAGTGTGGTACATAGAATTACACCCCAACCCAGTAGTTGGAGTGTAACCATTCTGTTTCTATTATCAAAAGGTGCCACGCTATAAATTTAATAAATTTTTAAACTAGTAAACCTATACAAGCCATAACAAACAGTGTCTGAGTAGCAAAGATAGTAATTTTTTTTAACTATTCGTACCTGATAGCATCGATAGGATTCAAAGCAGCTGCTTTTTTTGCAGGATACCACCCAAAGAAGATGCCTGTAAAGCTACACACAGCAAAAGCAAGAAGAATAGTCCAACTCTCTACCTGAACAGGCCACCCTGCAAAAGATTCTACTGCTATGGCTGCCAAGTAACCTAAAGTAACACCTATAATACCTCCTGAGATACTTATTACTATTGCCTCAATCAAAAATTGCGATAATATATCTACTCCACGAGCTCCAACCGACATTCTTAGTCCAATCTCTTTTGTTCGCTCGGTTACCGACACATACATAATGTTCATAATACCTATACCCCCTACAATTAACGAGATTGCAGCCACACAAGCAAGTAATGTTGTCATCAGGTCACTTGTTGTATTCATCATCTCGGACAGCTCTTGCTGCGAACGAATATGAAAATCGTCATCTTCACCCGCTGTAATCTTGTGATTATCTCGCAATATCTCTGAGACTCTTTCTATCGCCTCATCGGTCATATCTTCATCTACGGCACTAGCAAATATCTCGCGTAGATATGTTACAGCCAGCACGCGCTTCATTACGGTTGTGTATGGCGATAGAACTATCTCATCTTGATCCTGCCCCATAGTGTTATACCCCTTCTCTTCAAGTACTCCAACAACACGTAGAGGTATTTTCTGAAATCGTATAATCTTACCTAACGGATCTTCGCCCTCTTCAAAAAGATTATCAACAATTGTTTTACCTATCACACACACTTTAGCTGCACTCTGTATATCCTGATCGGTAAACATTGTTCCGCTCTCTAATTTCAGCTGTCGTATCTCGAAATAGTCATTAGATACACCCATAATAGATGAAGGATAATTATTTGCCCCGTATATATATTGACCACTCGAATTTACGGCTGGACTAACTGCGGCCAATAAATCGGTCTCTTTAAGAATATCTTCGTAGTCGGTAAGTTTTAGAGTCTGCGAACTAGAGGCATCACGACGCACCCCTCCTGCCATATCTGCTCCAGGCTTTACCATAATCATATTTGAACCCATCTCAGATATTTGAGCATTAATACTCGCCTTTGAACCTTGTCCTATCGCTAGCATTGTTATCACCGAAGCAACCCCAATGATTATCCCTAGCATTGTAAGTAAGGCTCTCATTTTATTGTTTCCCAATGCCTTAAGAGCAATGGCGAATAGGTTTGTAATATTCATAATCTCTTTTTTTAATCTTCAGTTACACGAAGAGCTGCTAAAGCCTCGGCTGCACTGCTTATATTATCATTTAGTGTATCACTCTGAACTAAACCATCTCGTAAAACAATCGTTCTACTAGAGTATGCCGACATTTCGGGGTTATGAGTAATAAACACTATTGTCTTTCCTTCTGAGTGTAGTTTCTGAAGTAGTACCATTATTTCGAATGATGTGCGCGTATCAAGATTACCTGTAGCCTCATCAGCAAGAAGAACAGCGGGGTTATTTACTAATGCTCGTGCAATAGCTACACGTTGCATCTGACCTCCACTCATCTGGTTGCTCTTATGATACATTCTGTCGGCCAATCCAACCGATGCAAGAGCCTCTTTAGCTCGTTGTTCTCGTTCTGCCCTACTCACTCCTACTGTGTACATCAAAGGCAATTCTACATTTGCCAAAGCGGTTGTACGTGCCAGCAAATTATAATTCTGAAACACAAATCCTATTTTCTTATTACGCAAAATCGCTCGTTCGTTGTTACTCATCCCTCTTACTGATATGTTATCAAGCGAAAATTCGCCAGAGGTGGGCATATCTAAGCAGCCCAATATATTTAGTAGTGTACTCTTGCCACTACCTGAAGTTCCCATAATTGTCACGAACTCGCCCTCGGCAATATAGAAAGATACCCCCCTAAGTGCCTTAACAATCTCATCTCCTACCTCGAAGTGACGAGTAATGTTATTTAATTCGATTACTGCATTGTTCATAATAGTATTATTTAATGGCTCGTTGTTTTTATTCTTAATTTCTTGGCCCAGGACGCTGCTGAACAAATGGACTTTTAGCTCCTCCCTCCATTTTAGGCATCTCTTTGCTTGCACCTGCACTCATACCTATAACAACTTCTTCTCCTAACGATAAACCCTCTTTAATGGCTGCAACAATCCCGTTATTAGCTTCAACAACAACTTTTCGTGGCTCTATCGAATCACCTCTTTTTATCCACACCATATCTCCGTCTTTTTGTGGCACCTCTCCATTTGCTGGTACTGGAGGGGTAAATTGCAACGCAGAAGAAGATATAACACACTCGCTATTAATGTCTAAGGTAAATATTTCAATATTTGCCGTTAATCCTGGTTTAAGTTTCAAATCGGGGTTAGCAGCCGTTATTACTACCTCATAAGTTACAACATTACTCTCTATGATTGCCTCTTGACGCACCTGCTTTACTGTACCATAAAACTCAGCACTTGGGAAAGCATCAACCATAAATTTCGCCCTTTGCCCCTCTTTCACACCACCTATATCAGCCTCATCAACATTAGCTATTACCTGCATATCTTTTAAATCGGCTGCAATAGTGAATAGTGTTGGTGTATTAAAGCTTGATGCTACGGTCTGCCCCTCTTCAACACTACGCGATAAAACTATTCCATCAATTGGCGAGTAAATAGTAGCATAACCTAGATTCGTCTCCGAACGCTGAAGGTCATTCTTCGCTGACTGATAATTATTTTTTGCTGTTTCGTAGCTATAAAGAGCTGTCTCATACTCACTATCAGCTATTAACTCTTTATCAAACAGTGTCTTAATACGTGCATAGTTAGCACTCTCGAACTGAAGTTTACTCTCAGCAACTAATAAATCATTCTTTCGGCTATTTAAATCTAACTCTAAAGTACTCTTATCTAATTCTGCAATAACCTCACCCTCTTTTACCACACTATTATAATCAACATATAGATTAGTAAGAATACCCGACACTTGTGTTCCCACATCAACTAGAGTAACCGGTTCTACTGTACCAGTAGCTGTGATACTCTGTGTAACATTTGCCGATTTAACTTTTGAAGTATTAAACTGTGGCTTATCTTCTACTGAACTTTTAGGCATAAAAATGTATGCCCCTACTGCTATTAAAGCTACTATTAATAGCGAAATTATTATTTTACGTCTCATATTATTATAATTTTATTGAATCTGTTTGATAGTACTCTAAAAGTGCTCGGTTAAGTATAAGTTGATACTTATTAATTAATTGTTCTTGCGCCGATTCGCGATAGTTATCTTGTTCGGTTAATAGCTCTATAATATTCTTCATACCTAGATTATACTGCTCGGTTGTTAGCTCTAAACTCTTCAGCGTTGCCTCTAACTGCTTAACTGATACAACATATTTAGCCTTAGCGTTAATTGCCATATTATGTAACGACTCGATTGTTTGATAAAGGCTCTTTTGACTCTGAACCAGCGACAGCTCGGCCGATTGAATACTATTTTGTGATTTTATTATAGCACTCTTTGTTTTGTTACCATTAAATATCGGAATCGAAACAGTAACTCCTGCCGAAGCATTATAATTACCACGTAACTGACTGCTAAAAGTAAAACTTGAACCGCTATTATGATTCACCCCTGTTCCTGCTGATAGTGATATGGTTGGTAATTTTGCTGCTTTAGCTATCTTTTCACCTAAAATCGACGACTCGATATATCTCTCAGCAAGTTTAACCTCAGGGCGATTATCTAGTGCAACCGAATACACCTCACTAACGGTTGGAATAATCCTATTTATATCTATATCGCTAACCTTACTAGCGTCTACTTGCAGAGTCACCTCGTGCGATATCTCAAGTAACTGCTTTAACCTAATATATAACTCACTTAGTGCTGTTTGACTAACCACCACACTATACTCATCATTAGCTTTTGCACTCTCTAACTGCGCTAAGTCGGCACGATTAATGCTCCCCGCTGCTAGTAATGCCTCTCCTCGTGATAGGCTCTTTGTTGTCAGTTCTAACGACTGCTGTGCCACTTCAATCTGCTCGGTAGCATATAAAATCTCTACGAACACCTCTGTTACTGCCATCTCAATCGAGTTCTCTTGCTCGGCAAGAGCATATCTTGCTATATCACCCCCTATAAGGCTCTGCTGATATGCCGCTTTATTCTTACCTCCGCTATATAGAGCCATCGAGGCATCTACACCATACGAGCCACTAAAACTTGATTTATCACCTGAGGTTGTTAGTGGGTTACTGTTTACACTCTGCCCCAACGAAGCGGACACATTGGGTAAAAATGCCCCTTTTGCACTTAGAATATCTGCTTCATTATCCGCAATATCTAACTTCGACTGTTTAAGTGTTACACTATTCTCCTTTGCATAATTTAAACACTCCTCTAAGGTCATCACTACCACGTTACCGTTTGATTGCTGACTATAACCAAAAAATGGAAGAATACAAAAAAGTTGTATAACAAATAATTTACTCAATTTTGTTGTTTTCATAAAGTTATCTTTTCTTGTTCGATACAAAAATAGAATAACAACAACTCAAAAAAAAATAAAATATACTAACACCCCTTTTTTATAGATGTTTGGCTATATTTTATCTTTATCGATTATCTACAAAACACAAAAATGGCTTGTCCTAATTAAATTTAAGACAAGCCATCTCTTACTAGATATATCCAATAACATTAAATCTTATTAAGAATTTCACGCATATAGCTACAATACCCCTCAGTTGAAGGGACTAGTGGCATACGCAAATTATTATCAATTAACCCTTTTATTGCCATCGCACTCTTTATTCCTGTTGGATTACCCTCCTCGAATATATAATCTTGAAACTCCATTAAACGGAAAAGTCCAGCACGTGCCTCCTCTGTCTTACCATCAAGAGCTGCCCTAACATATCTTGAAACCTCACGTGGAAGAGCATTCGCCGCTACCGACATAACACCCACTGCCCCTAGGGCAATTAACGGAAGAGTTAAATTGTCGTCACCCGAGATAACTAAAAAATCGTTTGGTTTATCCTTCAAAATATATCCTATCTGCTCAATATCACCCGATGCCTCCTTGATTCCTATAATATTCTTCAATTCGTTAGCAATTCGTAAAGTGGTAGTAGGGGTAATATTCACACTTGTTCTTCCTGGCACGTTATAAACAATAATTGGCAGTGGTGTGTGCTTATCTAACTCTTGATAGTGACGAAATAATCCCTCTTGGTTTGGTTTATTATAATAAGGAGTAACCGATAGTATAGCATCAACACCCGAAAGGTCGTAGCTACGCATATCATCAATTATTGCTGGCGTGCTGTTTCCACCTATACCAAATACTAAAGGAAGCCTATTATCATTAACCTCAACGATGAATGTTAAAATATCTTGCCTCTCCCTAAATGATAAAGTAGGGTTCTCGGCAGTTGTGCCCATCACCAAAAGGTAATCAACACCGCCATCTATTACATTGTTCACAACCCTTTTAAGAGCTGGATAATCAATTGCACCTTTGTTATCAAATGGTGTAACTAAAGCTACACCTGTTCCGTGAAATCTATTCATATCTTTATAGTTATATGTTTATGCTACAAATTTAGTAATAATTTCTTAAATTACATAACAATTTAACACCACATAGCACAAAATACAGAAAAAATATTTTCTATATTAATATAGGTATAACAACAAAAATTTTAATATAAAGTTAAATAAAAGTAAGAAATATTAAATAAAATTTGGAAATTTAAAAATAAACTCTTAACTTAGTAGTCGTAAAGTATTAATGCAATTATTATTCATTTTCAAAATTAAATAATTATGGAAGTAATCTCATTTAACGAATTGCGTCACATTAAGGATCTTCTACCTAACGGTAGCATGGAGAGAATCGCGAATGAACTAGAATTAACAGCTGACACTGTTAGAAATGCATTTGGAGCATCAAACTATCAAGATGGAACATCAGTTGGGTTACATATAGAGCAGGGGCCAGATGGTGGCTTAGTTCACCTTGACCACCCAGATGTTCTAAGGGTTGCATTTAGTATCCTTGAGGAGAACGGAATAGAGTATAAAAGATAACTTAGGTTTAATCGAGAGCTTACTAGGGGTAAAACTTAGTAAGCCCTCTTTCTTTAATGAGTATATTAACCAATGGAGAAAAAATTAATACGGATTGCTCTTGTTGGTCGCGGTAATGTGGCAACTCATATCAAAGAGGCTCTCAACAATTATAACCATCAATATAATTATGTTGGTAGTTATACACGCTCGAGTAGCACAATCCCCGAGGCCGACCTCTACATCGTCTCGGTAAGCGATAACGCTATAAGCGAAGTAACATCACAGCTTGTTGGCTCTATTCCTGCTGATTCGATTGTTGTGCATACTTCAGGGGGAATTGATATCAACTCGATTGATAATCGAATAACAAATCGAGGTGTACTATACCCTTTTCAAACATTTTCAAAAGGTGTAGAGATAAATTTTCGAGATGTTCCACTCTTTATCGAGGGAATTAACCATCACACAACATCTATCATCGAGAAATTAGCCTCTACCCTATCTAGTAGTGTCACCCACTGTAACTCTACCTCAAGGCTAACACTTCATATAATGGGTGTATTTGCGTGTAACTTCACAACTCACATTTTAGGTATAGTTCAACAACTCTCGGCAGGTGCAAATATCCCATTCGAAACTATCCGCCCATTAGTAGATGAAACAATACGTAAAGCATTATCAAGTGAAGATATTAAATCTATTCAAACAGGGCCTGCTATAAGGGGCGACTATGAGACAATAAATAGGCACCTTAGCGAGTTATCAGAGAAAAGCATTAATTTTGCAGAGATATATCAATCATTAACTAATTCGATTATTAAAAATGGGTAATTTCAAAGAGGATATAGCCAATATAAAGGCGTTCGCAATGGATTGCGATGGTGTATTAACCGACGGAACAATAACAATAGACGAGGCTGGCGAGGCTATTCGTACATTTAACGCTAAAGATGGCTATGCTATTGTTAGAGCACTAAAAAAAGGTTACCCAGTAGCTATAATATCAGGAGGCGATGGGATAGCTATGCGTAAGCGTTTCGAGATGCTAGGAATCAAGGATATCTACCTAGCTAGCAAGAATAAAATAGTAGATTTAGATGATTTTAGGGCAAAATACTCTCTCGAGCGTGCGGATATTCTATATCTAGGTGATGATATCCCCGATATGGAGACAATGTCGGAGTGTGGAATCTCCGTAGCCCCATGCGACGCTGTTTTAGAGGTTAAGGGCATTGCAACTCACGTAAGTGAATACGCAGGAGGCAGAGGATGTGTAAGAGATGCTCTTGAACAAGTAATGAAGGTTCACGGCAAATGGGATATATACGTAAAAGAGAGCGCCGTTTAAATCTGGCAATTCGCAAAACTCAAGTTCAAGAAGGACAGTTGAGAATGGGAGATATATAATATCCAATGGCTCAACTGTGTTCACATA
>CAYJHM010000079.1:0-9469 GCA_964369935.1 uncultured Rikenellaceae bacterium | reverse complement strand
CACAAAGCACTTTCGAGGTTTAATTTTGGATAATGGTATCGCGGAGACGGTTACGACACACTAAGGGTAAATTACCAATGGTATTTGCATAAAGTGATGCCCCAAAAGCAAACTTTTGGGGCATCACTTTATGCAAATTGTTGAACTTTTTTAAGGTACGACTAAATTAATTTACATAAATTTAATGTATAGACCTCCTAATATACCAGCACGTACTCCTTGATAGTTATTATATTGATATAGCTGTTGATTTAATATATTGGTTACGTTAAGTTTAAAACCAAAACGCTCGCTATACTTATACTCGGCATTAAGCGATAGATTAGTTGCTGTATCGACATCTTTAGTCACCTCTCCCATGGCTGTGTCGGATACAAACCTACGTGCTGATTGGATATCAGCTGACAAAGTAAACGATAATCTATCGTTAGGGTAACAACTCATAGACATTCTTGCATTTAGCGGAGCTATACCAATCACATTTAACGCGTTATTGCTATTTGTTGTATCGTAGTCTATGTAATTAATATCAAGCTGCATTGCAAATTTATCGCGATAGGTGTAGCCAACCTCCACATTAACCTCTAAGTTATCATAATCACCCCTAGTAGCCTTAAATAGATTACCACCTTCGGTATTAACAAACATTATCAAATCGCGAGACGAACGAGCCCCTACATTGAAATCATAGCTAAAATTAGATGCTATATTACCTGTTAGACCCGCAAAATAACGACGTATTGTGGTATTAGGTGCTGTAAGCCCCTCAACAATATAAGGGTTCATTTCGCTTAGTGTGTAGTAGTTATTTATTATATAGTCGCCATCCATAGCGAAATATGTTTTAACTGTTCCTTTACCTATACCAAACGAAACTTTTGCCTTTGGAATTATTGTAGCAGTATTTTGCTTATAGTTAATATTGCTGGCATTAATACTGAAGTTAAATAGTGCACCTAGAGATATATCTATGCCTTTATGTTCAAATACATAACGTGGGGTTAAAGATAGGTAGGTAGATGGAGAGAATACTTCCAGAGTTGTAATAGCGCCATCGGGATTAAGTGGTGGTGAAGTTATTGAAGGTGTTTCACCATAGAGATCAAATAGGTTAAATTGTCGTGTTGGAACAATAGAAACATACTCTAACTTACCCTCTATCCTACTTTTCAGCCCTTTTAAACCCTTCGATGCTAATGCGCCAATAGTGTAAATTGATTCGTCGTAACCATACTTATCAATCATTACGTTATATTGAGCGTAGATATTAAAATTAAAAAACGCTGGATCGTGGAATGGAGTGCCTGCCTCGGCTCTAACAGTTGAGCGTAGGAAATACTGCCCCATAGAGCCTAGGTTAGCTACATCTGAACTATTAAGATTAAAACCATACCTATCGAGGACTTGATAGTTTTGCATCAAAAATACTTTTGAGCGGAATCTGTCACGCTCGTAATCAAGGAATAACGACAAATTATTATCTGTATTAAGTGCCGAACGATTAACCGAATTAGCATCTGGCAGTTTACCCCAAAATCCATTATGTGTGAGATTGACTCCTGATATAGTATTACGATTAACCTTTGTTGTGTACGACAAAGTAGCAGCTGAATAGGCTGGTAATCCGCCCATTAAATCTAGGTAACCACCATACAATTGCTCCTCTTCGGCTATTTTATAGTTTGGAGTGGCAAGCTGGTTAATAGTGAATGGGTACCTATCTGGACGATAGGTTATACTATAATCAAGCGTTGGGATTTTCATTGTTACACTATCCTCCTTTATTGGACGGATAGCACGTTTAGTTGCACTTGAAATATTATGCTCATAGCTCTTTGTTACCTCAACCTTATCGTTCAAAATCTTCTTCTGAGCAGAGGCCAGCGAAGGGAGTAAAAATACTAGAGAAGCAACTAAAATATGCAGATTATTTAATTTAAACATAACTATATTATTTATTCTTTATTATCTTCATTATTTGATGGCTCTAAACGCTTTAAACGACTCTTAGCACTAGATATAATACCATCGCTATCTTTGGTGTAACCATCCATAATACTCTGGTATGTTGCTTTTGCCTGGAAAGCATTACCTCGTGCTAGGTATATATCGCCTAATAGGATAAAGGCACGAGCAACCCAATATTGGTGAGGGGTATCAGAGTTAGATAGTTCAACAATTATCTCCTCGCTAGCCCCTAAATCCTCTAACTTAAATAGTGCATCGGCCAAAAGAAAACGAGCTTGAACGCCCTCGGCTTTAGATAGAGGAATCTTACTACTCTTTAGTTGCGATACCGCTTCGGAATATTTACCACTATTATATGCCCCACGTCCTAGTGCATAGTGCGCATAATCGCGTGCAACATCACTTGCATCTTTATCTGCTAGCACCATATTAGCACTGCTTTCAGATATTTTATCATCTTGAACAGCACTAACAGCCAACAACATAAGAGCCTCTAACACCTCACGCTTTTGCGACTGATTTGTGGTTAAACCATAAACCCTAACAAGCGCCTCGTGCTGTTTGGTGTACTCTTTATTTGAAGCATATATCTGTGCTGCCTTTTTTAACACCTCTAATGTATATTGATTATCAGGTAATGATGTTAGTGTCTCGGCAGCTGCAATAGCACCTTTATCTCCAGAAATAATTAACGACTCGACCAAATAGTATTGCACATCAACACTATGTACACCTTTTGGGAACTCTCGCTTATACGATGCAGCTAACTCTTTTACACGCTTATGATTACCATTTAGATACTGACGCTGAAGAGCATTAAACGATAATTGCTCTTTCTCGCCTGCATCAATACCATACTGTCCACCTAACGACTCGATATAGGTAATGTACGACTGTGCATCACCTTCAGCTACATATATACTCTTAATAGCTGCAAGTGCATCTTTTGCCTCGGAAGATTGTGGATACTCTTTAACCAAACGCTTATAACTAGCTATTGCCTTTGGCGAATTTGAACTATTACTATAAGCAACACCCAACTCGAGAAGGGCTTTAGTTCTAAGTTGCGACGAACCTTTACGATTAATCATACTCTCTAAAACGGTAACACCACTTTTGGATTGTCCCATTTTGATATATGTTTGAGCAAGTTCTAAAGAGGCCTCTTCCCATAGTGAGGATTTACTATCTTTAGTAATATTACGAAGTGTTTTAACCTTCTCGCTATCACGCCCCATTAAACCCTCGGAAATTGCTTTCTGATAGAGAGCATAATGAGGATTAAGTGCTCCTACCTGACTAGATTTGGTATAGTATTGCTGCGCCGAAGGGTAATTTTTTTGTGCAAACATAGCATCACCCATACGTAAAAAGGCATCTTCAAGGTAACCATCACGTGTTTTATAACTATTAGTAAAGCTATTAAAGCTCTTTACCGCATCAGCCCAACGGCGATTATTAAAATGAACATAACCAATATTGTATAGAGCCATACTATACTCACGCATAGATGGACTAGATAATTGAAGATACTTATTATACAGCTCAATAACCTCGTTATCTAACCTATTCAACTTATATAGTGATTCGGCCTTCCAGAATGATGCAAGCGCATAATATTTTTGCACTAATGGGTACTGTAACGACTTATTAAATAGAGTAATAGCCGAACGGTAATCGCCATCATTAAATTCGTCTATACCTCGCTGGTAGCATAATCTCTGAATAGCACGTTTTATCTCAGAACTAGGATTTTTAATTCTAGAGAATTCGACCATTGCACTATCATAGTTCGAGCCATTAATATATAGACTAAGAAGATAACCACGTAGCTCGTTTGTGCGCTCGGTATTAGGATAAGCAGCAATATAACGTTTAAGCAGATCAACTTTGTTTGAGTAGAGATTATTAGCCGCTGAAGTATAATTTAGTTTAGCGTAGTTATATAGTGCATCCTCTGTGATACTCTTATCGTAAGTTAAGTTTGCTGCCATACTAAACGCCTGCATAGCCCCTGAGTTATTGTTACTTTTAATATGAGCATCCGCAAGATGATAATAGGCATTTTGTGCTAATGCATCTTGCCCACTTAATATCTTCTCAAAATTAACAATCGACTTTGGATAATCTTTCCCAATATAGTAACTATAGCCTAGCTGATAATATAAATCTCGATTCATTTGAGCCCCCATCGCCTCGTACTTCTCGATATCAGCGATAGCCTCAGGGTAACGTGCTAGGTTAAAATTTGCCTCGCCCATTAAGCGAATAGCTTCGCCCTTCATACGCTCGTCTAGTGGTAGCTTTAGAGTTGATTCGCCTATTGATAATACCTCACTAAATTTCTCTTGAATATATCTTATTTGCATAATATAGATATTTACCTCAGGGAACTCGTGATTACCAACTAACTTCTGATATTCGGCTACAGCATCATCAAAACGCCCCTGACAATAGGCAATATAGGCAAGATAGTATCTAGCACTAGTACTTTTAGCACACCCCTGCTCTATGGCACTTTCGAAATTCTCTTTTGATTGAGATAACTCGCCTTGCTCAAGCTCAAGATAAGCTAACATATAGGTGTACATAGCCTCGGAAGAGCTACCTAGTAACCTTGGTTTAATATCCTCTATTGTTGAGCGCATCTTTATGCTCTCGCCTAATTCTCCATACAGATTGGCAAGTGCAACAAGAGCCTCCGCTCGATAAGTACGGTTGTTTGTTGATTGAATATAATTTCTTAAAACTAGCTGTTCGTTCTCTTTTGTAAGTTTTGCCTGCGATATAGCAATAATTAGATTCGCTGTTTCTCTATCAAAAATAGATAGGTCACTACGAAATTTAGCACTCTCGGCCATATCAAACGCAGCGGCATATTGCCCCTTACGATACAGTTCGATGGCTTTTGTTACCTCGTTGTTAGCACGAGATTGGTGATAATTCACCGCCGCCAAATCAGATGTTACAACCTCCTCTTGCGCTTGAGCTGGCTTAATCATAACAAGCGTAGCAAGAGTGGCGATAATACATAATAGTCTCATATTGTATGGTGTTAATGTTTACTTAATGATAGTATATTTTGGTTTATTCTTATTTTTAAATATGTAGGAGATACCAAAACCTAAACTCTGCCGCAACTGAAGATGCGAGTTCGACACCACCTCCGTACCATCGGGACCATCAACCATAATATCAATGCTCTCGTCGTATATTAAACGTAGATAGAAATTAACGGTAAAGAGATTAAGCATACGGAACTCTATCCAGTTCTCCCAATCAACATTAGGTGGCGAATTATAGTCCCAGAATGTTTGAAAAGTTGTACGGTACTTAACTAAACCATCTTTTAATAAATCGGCATTCCATTGCACGTTAAGAAGAGCTCCACCAGTTAGTTTAAATTTATTTCCTGCCTCTATTCCAAAAGCTCCTATATTAGATAGCGAATCATCTAATACCATCAGCAAATTTCCTGATATTGGCGATATCGTAATCTTACGTTGAGTATTAACTTGGTATGTTAAACCGATATAAGGCTTTAAGTTTGCGGGCGCAAAAAACTTTGAGCTATAGTTTTCTCTAACCGTTTGATCGGTGTATGTTTTAGTAAATTGCGAAGTTAAGTTCAAACCAAAGGCATAATTCCACTTATTGTATAAAACATAACCAAGCTCGCTATTAAGCTGAAAATTATCTGTTAGTTTAGTTAATTCGCCGTCTGTTTGACCCATACCATACGAGGCATTAAGGTATGATGCTACCACCATATCATCGTTCTGATAAACATGTGTAGTAAGCGATGAAAGACGACCATTAAACGAGTTTTCACCTGAGGCCGAGTTAATATAACCGAACTGTGTAATAGTTAGGGCATTGTTTGTCTCGAAAAAATTACGATCATGCCACTTCTGCTGCCTAAGAAAACGTTGGTACGCTGGAGTATTAACATCCAGCTCAAACGAACGGATATTTTTTGTGGCTACCGTATCAATCTTTGTATCAACAGATTTTCGCTCATTAATTGTGTATTGCGCATTGGCTTTACATACTACAAATAGAGTGACTAATAAAATTAGTGAGGCTCTTAAAGTCTGAATCTTCATTTTCAAATAATTTATTGTTCGGTTAGTGCAATTTTATTAATTAGGCGACGTGATATATTTGCCGCTGCCCATGGGATATATATTCCTAGTGTTATTGTTGCTAAAAGTTGTTGACCTAAGATATAAAAAAAGTCTTTCATTATACTCCCGTGATAACTAAGAGGCGATATAGTGTTACCACTATCATCGCTATTTTCTATCTCCGAAACAAAAAATTTAGTGGTATATATATAGTATATCGGAAGAGTTAAACCTAGTGTTAAAAGAGCGTGCATGCAGTGGAGAATCTGATTTAATAAGCCTTGGAATACCCTACCCTTTCGCATCTTGATTGCAGCACCATTATAGATGAGATTAATATGCCATCTATAGTATAAATAACTAAATATCCCCACGTATAATATAACTGTAACCATAAAGGCAATAGCTACAGCCATTTGATTATCTGCCGAAAATTTAGCCAACACAAAAAATACACCCATATATATTATTAAAGGAATATAAATTATAGCAAGCAGAATAACTGCCGACCCTTTAAATTGGTATTTTAGATTGTTGTACGAGGTGCTCTTAACAAGATAACCGTTAATCTTCTTTAATAACCACGGATAGTAGATTCCGCAGGTTATTGCTGTAAGTGCAGACCCGATAATTGCAGTTTTAAAGAATTCGCCAAAACGCCCCTCGAAACGTAAAGCCTCATCGTTATAGTAAAGCGAAGTTACCACCTCTTTATAGATAAAGAAAGATGCAAGTAGCACAACTATCGAATATAGGAGCGAAAAGGATACCAGCACCACTACATCAACAACACCAACAGCATCGGGCGATAGCAAACCATTTGCAATTAACTGAATATTCGAGTTGAAATTAATAATCACTATCATCAAGCCCCAATATACCAGATATGACCATAAAAAGTATGGAAAAATTTTATCTCCAGACAATCTTAAATCTAAAAACCTCTTCATAATATAAAATTATTCATTAAACATTAAATTCTCTCTATTGCTAACCTCAAAGTATTTATCATTAGGCTCTTTGCGCACCTTAAACACTCCGCTGCTCATTGCTATTACACTATCGTAGTAGTCTGATATTCTAGTCATTGTAATATCAATAAAAAACCACTTATTATTTATCTTCACAGCTGCTATATCACCATAAAATGGTGTTGCACCTCCAAATATTGTGTCTATAAAAACCCTATTACTATCACTACATAGATATCCGTAGAGCCCCGAACAATTTTCAATAACCCTCAAATATCGCCCCTCTGAATCAACCATCTGAAACTTATCAGAGGAACACTCTACCCTACCTCGTATCGCCTTTAACATATCACACAAAGAGGGCATATAGTGATTATCACTCAGCACAAATTTTATTAACTCTCTATGGCGTGGTAGTAATCTCCAAACACTCTGCACCTTCGAGGTGTAACGCCCCTTAGGTGAGAATAGATGATAAACATCATCAATATCATCCATATATCCCATCAAAAATGGATTATATGAGAGTGCCACCAAATTCATAACAATCAAAGCAATCGGATAATCATCAACTCTAGTTCCGTAGTGCTCAACTCCCCTATACGAACGTCTGTAACCATCACTACCCACCTCATTCGAGATACAATCACTTATCTCATTATGATAAAATCCGTCCCAATCAATCAGTGTAAGCTTGCTTCCACAACTGCTCACTACAATATTCTCGGGCTTAATATCTCCGTGCACTACCTCGCTCTCGAGTAGCTCGATAAACATATCAATAACCCTATCCCTAAGAGAGCAAAGAGACTCTTTATCTCCTAACAGAGATAGTGAGGTTATCGCCCTATCAAGGCTTGTGCCCTCCACCCACTCGGATAGCAAAACAGGGTATTTCGCCAGTTTATCACCCTCAACCACCTCAATTTCGTTATCTAAGAGTTGGTACTTGGGAGCAAACGAAAAATTCAGCTTATTAAGTAGCTCAACCCTTCTAGCAATCGACCCATCAATTGCAGTAAAGAGTTTAACACCAAACTCCTTGCCCTTTAGCTTCCCTCGTAACACAACCGCTCGTGATCCTGAATAGCGATATAGCATACCTTCACTGTCACGTTTAAGCTCCAACTCCTTTAATGTTATAAAGGGGTTGAACTCCGAATTTAAAGCATCTATATAACTCAACACTAACGGCATAATTACTCCATCAATAAATAACTCTTAATAAACTCATCTATTTCACCATCTAACACCCCTTGAACATTAGAGGTTTCGCATTGTGTGCGATGATCCTTCACCATTTTATACGGGTGCATCACATAACTACGTATCTGACTTCCCCACTCAATCTTCATTTTTGTACCTTCGAGCTCTCGTTTAAGTTCCATCTTACGTTCTAGCTCTTTTTGATAGAGTTTACTGCGTAAAATCTGCATTGCTCGCTCTTTATTCATCAGCTGCGAGCGGGTTTCTGTATTTTCGATAACCAATCCAGTTGGTATATGATGCAATCTAACCCCAGTCTCTACTTTATTTACATTTTGCCCACCAGCGCCTCCCGAGCGGTAAGTATCCCACTTAATATCGGCAGGAGATATATCAATCACTATATCCTCACTAACCGAAGGGGTAACAAAAACCGACGAAAAGGTTGTGTGCCTACGCCCCGATGAATCGAAAGGAGATATGCGTACAAGGCGGTGAACACCACTTTCGCCCTTTAGATAACCATACACAAATTCACCCTCTATCTCAACAGTTGCCGACTTAACACCGTGCCCCTCTTCTTGATAGTTAAGAACCGTAAATTTATAGTTGTGCCCCTCAGCCCATTGACGATACATACGAAATAGCATATATGTCCAATCAAGGCTCTCGGTACCTCCAGCACCCGAATTGACCTCAACAATTGCGCTCATCCTATCCTCTGGCTCGCCTAGCATAACCTTCAACTCTAAACCTTGAAGTGCATGTAACAGTTGCTCGGCATAATCCCCGTACTCTTGCTCGGTTATCTCCTCTAGTGATAACATCTCGTAGGCTAGTTGCAGCTCCGAAAGTTTAATCTCGGCACTCTGCCACTCGTTAATCCACCCTTTAAGTGTAGATATCTCTTGAAGCAGGACACGAGCCTCTGAACCATTATCCCAAAAACCAGGCTCTAGTGTTATAGCCTCTTTTACTTCAATCTCTTTCTCTTTCCCTTCAATGTCAAAGACACCTCCTCAACGACTCCAGTCGTTTTTCACAATCTCTTATATCTTCAATACTCATATTTACTATTTAGAATACGACAAATTAATTCCATTGGCCTCCATCAATTTAGCAATCTTATCTAGCTCCTCAGGCGACACCCTCTCAAGAGTTTTAAGTGGTGTATTCCTATCAAGACTATATATCATA
>CAYJHM010000078.1:3713-9539 GCA_964369935.1 uncultured Rikenellaceae bacterium | reverse complement strand
TATTTTATTATTAGTGCCCGATAGAAAAATCAAAAATTCAGATAACTCATTAATTGAATGACATTTACGGTTGATTTTAAATTAGTGGGTGTGGAAAATTTCTTTTATTGATTTTTTTTTACACCCGACATTAGCGGTCTACCCAAAATCGGATTTAGGTGCGTTAGGGTAGCTATGACGCGCATAAATTCGATCCGCAATTTCCCCGGGCAATAATACTATTTTATAACTTTGTTCGATTTTTTAGAGCGTGCAGCAGAGTTAGCTCGTCTGCCTGTTCTAAATTATCCTCAAAACCTATACCTCTCGATAAATTAGATATTGCTAAACTATAAGGCGAAAGTTTACGGGTAATATAGAAGTTTGTTGTCTCGCCCTCAATCGAACTATTTAGAGCTAATATCACCTCCTTAACACCATAAGTTGTGATAGTGTTAATCATAACATCAATCTTTAGCTGCGAAGGAGAAATTCCCCTCATAGGAGATATTACCCCACCTAATACAAAATATAGGCCACGATAATGCCCCGTCTGCTCGATACTTATAAGCTCTTTTACACTCTCTACAACACACATCAGCGAGCGATCACGAGTCGGGTCGCTACATATAGGGCACAAATCGCTGTCAGACAGATTATTACACTGCACGCAATATTTAATCCCCGTTCTAAATGAGGAAATAGCCGAAGTAAAATCTTCTACATCCTCTTTAGGACGACTAAGAAGATATAGAGCAAGCCTCAGAGCACTACGCTCGCCAATCGAGGGTAGTTTAGCTAACTCATTAACAGCCTTTTCAAGCAATTTAGACACTATATTACCGATATATTAGAAGATTCAACCCAGCCGCTCTCTCCGCTTGATATGGTGATATTGCTCCAACTACCGAGCTGCTCTTCGATAGTTACTTTTATCCCTTCGCCTAGAATAAACAGATCCTTTCCATCGCTATCAGGCGAACTTTTGACAGGAACCGAACTCTCCATTATCACCCCCTCATCGGTACGCAATAATTGATGCTTAATATAGCTTGAACAGATAATAGACACAATAGCTAGCACGAGCGTGAATACCCCAGCGGTAAAAGTTATCTTGCGTATGTTACTACGTTTAGATATAATAAATAACACAACCATTGCCATCATTACGGAAAATGCAATTACTGATATAATAGCCCAACCATTAGTAGACAAACCATTAGCTACACCCTTTAGCCAACTAAAAAGCACAAATTCGGGCTGTTCAGCAATTTTATTGAGGGTCAAACCTTTTGCTACCTCTAGATTATACTCGATATTTTCGTTATTTGGGTCTAACCTATCTGCTCGGTAGTAGAATAGAATTGCTTCGGCTAAGTCGCCCTGTTTAAAGTAGCAGTTTCCGATATTATAACACAAAGCAGCCGATGTGCCATGCAACTTCACTATCTCTTGATATGTAGCTATTGCATCGGTATATTGCTGCTCGGCAAATTGGGTTGCCGCTTTATCCCATAGGGTTTTAACTGTATGTGTTTTACTATCAGCAGTAGCAACAATAGTTGATAGTAGTAGTATAATTGATAAGATATATCGCCTCATAATATTATAATTTATTCTCGATTGATGTAATAAACTCTAGCGCACTATTGTATGTATCGTTCATTGCCGATGATGCAGATGGCGCATATCGAGCCTCCTCGCAAGTTGAGATGATAGATAATAGTGTATCTATCTGAGCCTGCCCAGCACCTCGCTCTAACAATCTGCTTGCTACATTATCACGTGAAAGTGATGCTTTATCGATATTTAGTTTGTCGGCTACATATCCCCACATAGCACGAAGAACAGCATCGTGGAACAACTCTTTATTACCCGAAGTAAGAGCACGATTTGCCTCTTTTAGGTTATTTAATGCTACCTTATTAGCCCTTTTACTCTTGACCCTAACAACATCTTGCGACTCTTCGGCTATCTTTCGCATAATAGCCACCGCAGCAATAGCCATAACAGCTAATAGTACCATTATAGCGTAGTAAAGAGTAGAACCTAGAAGCAACGATTTTAGCGAAACCAATTTCCCACTATCACTCTCGATATGACGAATATCGCTACCTATTATCTGAAGTGACTCTTGATTAGTTGTAACAATACTCTGCGCCCCTGACACGGCTGAAGAGCTATTATCAGCCTCAATTTTCATAGGGAACTTATCCGAACTGAGTGTAACAAATTTTTTGCTCTTAGGGTTAAAATAGGTGAACTCGAACGGCTCGATAGTGTAGTTGCCTTTAGCCCTAGCAATAAAAGGGTAGGTAAACTCTTTAGTGCCCGACACCCCCTCGTGTGTTGTTGAGAGATTCTCTTTTGTTGTAACCTTATATAGCTCGAAACTGCTAGGTAGAGTAACGTTTGGCTCGGTTATAAGTTGAAGATTACCACTACCAGTAAGGGTAACAACTAGATTTGCTGCACTGTTAGCAACAATATCATTATTGCTTAATACGCTCTTCATAGCAAAATTACCAACCGCACCATTAAACGATGCTGGTATAGGCATAGGGTACGGCTTAACATTAATTGTTACGGCCTCAGTTGATAAAATTTTACGTATATCACGATAACCACCACCGCCACCAAAGAAACTATCGAACATAGAGTTGGCACTCCTTGAGCTCGGGTCGCTAATACGTGCAACTACATTAAGGGTAACAGGCTCAATCTCAATCTTGCCATCCTGCTGTGGATATAATAACCACTCATCAATTATGGCTGATTGGTACACTTTATCGTTGTAGGTCTCTCTTGCCCACGCTGCACGCTGATTACGAGAGAGATCCTGCTGCCAAAATCCTGAAAGCGATGGGCTCTTTAACCCCTCTAATCCCGCAACATCTACCCTTGATAGCAGTTTAACTATAACGTTTATCGCCTCGCCCTTATATGGATTACTATTACTAACCTCGAGCAATAAAATAAGATCATCTTTAGCTAAGGTTGTCTTTGCCCCTTGCGATGATTGATTAGCTGCTGCTGAATCAGCTACCTCGTCGGCTACCTCAATAGTTATAGGTTTACTTTTATACTCTTTACCGTCTATCTTAACACTAGCTGCTCCGATAGTAATATTTCCTTTGTTTGGGGCGTATGCTGCATAAGAGTAGATATGTGTAACCTTCTGCGTAAAATTACCATTTACCATTGAGCTCTGCATACTCTGCGAAGTGGATGGCCCTGCTAAAATCTCTAACCCCTTGAATGATGGGGCTACAAAATTAGAACTCTTACCATCAACAACAAACTCTATACGAAACTGTTCGCCCTGCGCCACAACCCTAGGAGCAACTGCCTCAATACCCTGAGCCCGCACACCTAATGAAGATAGTACCAATATAATAACTAGAAAAAATAATCTCTTCATAACTTCTCACCAAATTTGAAAGTACAAATTTAATAAATTTTATTTAATTTACTGCTTATTACTCAGATTAAAAAAGCGGATACGTGTAAGTATTCGATTTTTACGTTCAAGAGTAAAAAACTCGAGTAACAGAATTAAAAGTGCTAACCCAACAAAATATTGGTAGAACTCGTTGCTCTCGTCAAATTGAACACTCTCGAAATCAACACCATCAAGACTTTTTAATTGCTCAACTATCTCGTCGAGCCCCAGAGTTGTATTTGTTGCCCTAACATATACTCCCCCACCAGCACGTGCAACCTCAAGTAGAGCCTCTTCGTTTAACTTAGATACAATAATCTCACCCTTTTCGTCTTTCATTATCTCGCCACCAATAGTAATTGGCGAACCGCTAGGTGTTCCTATCCCTATCACACTAACAATGATACCTTTATCGTGCAACTCCTTTGCCATAGCTACTGGATCTCCGTCGTGGTTCTCGCCATCAGAGATAAGTATCACAGCCCTATTCTTATCACTAATCTCGGAAAACGAACTGCCAGCTAGTTCAAGAGCTGCCCCTATATCGGTACCTTGTGCCTCTACCATTCCCGGTGACACATAATCAACAAAACTCTTTGCCGACACATAATCAGAGGTTATAGGCAGCTGAATAAATGGCCTACCAGCAAATACAACCATTCCTATCCTGTCATCAACAAACTTATCTAGTAGTGCATTAATAGCATATTTAGTGCGCTCTAAACGTGATGGTTTAAAATCTTCTGCCATCATACTATTCGACACATCAACAGCTAACATCAATTCGATTCCGTTTTGTTGCACCTCCTTTACCTTAACCCCAAATTGAGGCTTGGCTAGAGCAAACACCAACAAAGCGATAGCTATTGTTATGAGGATAAACTTATTACGCACCTTACCCCACGCAGCTTCGGGAACAAGACGACTAACTGTTGCCAACTTACCAAATAGTGCTAATCGTCTGCGATAAACTACCCTTGCATACATTAAAATCAGGTAGAAAAGTGGCAGTAATAGTAGAAGATAAAAAAATTGTGGTTCTGCAAATCTAAACATATATTTATGGTATTTGTCTTAAAAATAGATACTTAAATAGTAACTCTGCAACAATCAGAATCGAGCCGATTAGCAGAAACAGATAGTATAAATCATGATAATCAGTGAAGTTCTCTATCTCAACCTCCGAAGTCTCGAGCTGGTTAATCTCGTTGTAAATATCAGCTAATTTCTGATTATCAGTAGCCCTAAAATATCGCCCTCCTGTGAGTTCGGCCATCTCCTCGAGTAACTCCTCATCTATCTCAACGGGCGAGGATACCATTACAGTATTACCCCAAGCATCAAGCCTAGGCGAAGGTGCCATTCCACGTGTCCCTACACCGATAGTGTACACCTTAATGCCGTATGTTGTAGCTATCTCGGCTGCCATCTGTGGCGCTATCTGTCCACGGTTATTTACCCCGTCAGTAAGAAGAATCACAACTTTACTCTTACTTTTACTATCCTTTAATCTTGATACGGCGGTAGCTAAACCATTACCGATTGCTGTACCATCATCTATCACACCCATCTTAACATCCATAAGCATATTAATAAGTGCCGCCTTGTCGGTGGTGAGAGGTACTTGAGTAAAGCTCTCGCCTGCAAAGACAACTAACCCCATTCTGTCGCTCTTTCTATCAAGAATAAATTGCTTTGCTACCTCTTTTGATGCACCAATCCTATCGGGTTTAAAATCTTGTGCCAACATCGAACTCGAAACGTCGAGTGCCATCACTATATCAATCCCCTCGCTTGTTGTAGTAGAGCTCTCGGATACCGATTGAGGCCTAGCCAATGCTACTACAAGCAATGCGTAAGCAAATAGCCGAAACACAAAGGGTATATGACGAAGATAGTGCTTTAATGTTCGTGGAACCCCTCGCACCCCCTCAATAGAGGATGTATTAAGAGCCGCGTGCCCATCTCTACACTTATATATATAGTAGACTATTATTGGCAATATAAGCAGTAATAGATATAAAAATCCACTACTCTCAAATCTTACAATATCCATCATAAATAAAATTAATTTACCAGTTCTTACGAGAGCCCGTAACAATAGCCCCCTTCTTTTTATTGTCTTTAACCTTCTCTTGAGTCTTATCCTCGCCTGCTTGAATTGCCTCTAACAATTTTTCAGCCTGTTCTTTGGATATCTTAGCCTCTCGTGGCGAGCCTCCTTGCTCTTTCTCTTTATCGCCCTTATCTCCCTGCTGCTTATCTTGATTCTGCTCATCTTGATTCTGATCTCCATCTTGATTTTGCTTATCTTGGTTCTGATCTCCATCTTGATTTTGCTTATCTTGGTTCTGCTTATCATCTTGATTCTGATTGCCATCCTGATTTTGCTGATCCTGATTCTG
>CAYJHM010000078.1:0-3613 GCA_964369935.1 uncultured Rikenellaceae bacterium | reverse complement strand
TGTTGAATCTTTAGTAAAGCATAAGCAAGATTAAATTTTGCGGTTGTATCGCTTGGGTTCATTCGTAGCGACTGCATATACGCCATTGCAGCCTCTTTATACTTACCCATCTCGAAAAGTGTATTTCCGCTATTATACAGTGCCGCAGGCATAGCAGGAGTAATTATTTTACCATCTGAAAGTTTACCAAAACGTTCAAGTGCTTCGTCGTAACGCTTCTGTTTAAAAAGGGTGTTCCCCATATTAAACAATCCTGGCATATAGGTCGAATCAGCTGCTAAAGTGCGAAGATACTCAACTTCGGCATCGGTATATTTCTCATCTTGGTAAAGCGAGTTTCCTTTACGTATATATTTACGCTCCTCTTGCGAATATCCACTAGTTAAGCCCACACATAGCATTAATAATGGAAGTAGTATTAATAATCGTCTCATACTATTTATTGTCCTCCTTTCCACTATTATCTGGCTCGTTGCCCTGGTTTTTAGTCTCCACTGCCGAACTATCCTCTTGAACCTCTTCTTGTTTATTCTCATCAATACTCTCCTCTGCCGCTTTCGTATGCTCAACAAAGTCGAACGCACGAATAAACGAGTTTTCGTTAGCCTCCTCAGTAGGATTATACTTAGCAAACTTAACCAAATCGGCAAGGGTAAGTAGCTCGTGTAACATATCCTTATCCGTTTGCGAGATGGAATCCTCTTTAATCGAATCCATAATCTCTTCGGTGGTCATCTCCATTGCACGCTTAGTGAATCTATCTTCAAGATAGATTCGTACAGTGTCGGTAATCATAGTATAGTACTCCTTATGCTTTCCTTGCTGCCATAAACGCATATCTTTAATCTTATTAAGCTCGCTAACTGCCACAATATGTGGAGGCAATTTAGGTTTAGCAAATATCGGCTCCTTACGGCGAAGCTTAATTATCACATATACCGCCACAGCTATTAACATAATAACCAAAATAGCAAGTATAATATAGTGTAATATCTCTTTTAAAAGAAGTGGAGTATCTATCGGAGCTTTAATATCGAAAATATACTGCTTTGTTGTATCAATATCATAGGTTTGAACGGTAAACTCTAACGGGTGCGAGTATAAGGTATCAATCTTACCATCTCTGCCAACAAGAAAGAGAGGGAGACTATCAAGACGATGCCTACCAGCTACAAACGAAGTGATAATATGATTTCGAGAAAGAGTCATAGTACGAGACCCCTCCTCTTTAAGTGTATCGACACCTAAAGCAGCAAGCATCTCGATATATTGAGTCATATTCTGCTCAAACTCGGGGAATGCCACCCTATGTGATATATCTTTAGTAACCTTAATGGTTAAAATTGGTTGATCGCCAATCATAATGGTATCGTGAGATAGCGAAACCTCTACCTTAGGTTTCGAATCGCTATCTGTTACCGTTGCCCCAACAAAGGGCATAGCAATAAATAGAAGAAAAACTACTATTGAACGAAAATTCATAATAAATCTTTTATCTGTTATTAAAAAGCCTTATCAACGCTTTTACATAATCCTCATCGGTTGTCACATCGATATTATCAATCTTGTACCTTGTAAAAAGTGTAGAAATAATCTGCTCGGTGCTCTTAGCGTGGTCACGATAATGATCACGCACCCTCTTTGAAGAGGTATCAACCGTTACAACCTCGCCCGACTCGTTATCTTTAAGTGTAAGCAATCCCACATTAGGTAGCTCCCTCTCCCTCTCATCGAAAGTTCGAATAGCCACTATATCGTGTCGCGAGGCCGCTATACGAATAGGTTTATCGAAATTTGCCTCGCCAGCTGCACTATTCACATCCATAAAATCGGATAATACGAAAACTGTTGCACGCTTTTTAAGTACATTTGTCATAAACTCCAGAGCAACCCCTATATTAGTACCACGACTCTCTGGAGTGAACTCCAGTAGCTCGCTTATTATCCTCAATATATGGGTTCGCCCCTTCTTAGGAGGGATATACTTCTCTATCTTATCGCTAAAGAGTATAACCCCAATCTTATCGTTATTTTGTGCCGCCGAGAATGCCAATACTGCGGCTATCTCGGTCACTACATCACGCTTGAACTTATCGGTTGTACCAAAGAGCCTAGATGCCGAAACATCAACCACTAACATCATAGTTAATTCACGCTCCTCCTCATACATCTTAATATGCGGAGTGCGTGTACGTGCTGTAACATTCCAGTCGATATCCCTCACATCGTCGCCAATACGATATTCACGCACCTCGCTAAAAGACATACCACGCCCCTTAAAGGCACTATGATACTTGCCAGCGAATATCTGGCTTGATAATCCTCGTGTCTTTATCTCTATCTTACGAACCTTCGAGAGTAGCTCCTCCTTCTCGGTTGTAACTCGATTACTATTAGACGTTCTCATAATTTATTGTATTTATTAAGGAACCTCTACTGCATTTAATATCTCGGTTATAATATCCTCAGAGGTGATATTCTCTGCCTCTGCCTCATAGGTTAAACCAATACGATGACGAAGAATATCATAAGCTACCGCCCTCACATCCTCAGGTACCACATATCCCCTGCGCTTAATAAAAGCATAAGCCTTAACAGCCTTAGCCAATGATATACTTGCACGTGGCGAACCTCCATAGCTAATCATTGGTTTTAAACGCGCTAGATTATAATCCTCAGGGTTACGTGTAGCAAAAATTATATCAACAATATAACGTTCAATCTTCTCGTCCATATATACCTTACCCACAACCTCACGAGCTCGTAAAATATCATCAGGAGAGACCACCTGCGTAGGTTTAGGGAAATCTGCCCCCAACATATTTTGACGAACAATTAACTTCTCCTCCTCTTTTTTTGGATATGTAATTTTTGCCTTAATCATAAAACGGTCTACCTGCGCCTCAGGTAACGGATATGTTCCCTCCTGCTCTAGCGGATTCTGTGTTGCTAGCACCAAGAACGGACGTGGCAGAGGGTAGGTGCTATCACCAATAGTCACCTGCTTCTCCTGCATAGCCTCAAGAAGAGCACTCTGTACCTTAGCTGGAGCACGATTTATCTCATCGGCCAAAACAAAATTTGCAAACACTGGCCCCTTCTTTACTGTGAACTCCTCGTTCTTCTGCGAATAAATCATTGTGCCAATCAAATCGGCAGGAAGCAAATCGGGAGTAAATTGTATCCTCGAGAAATCTGCATTTATACACTGCGAAAGTGTGGTAATAGCTAAAGTTTTAGCCAAGCCCGGAACACCCTCTAGTAGGATATGCCCATCAGACAATAACCCAATAAGTAGCGAATCAACCAAATTTCGCTGCCCAACTATCACTTTGCCCATCTCGATGTTAAGCAAATCAACAAAATAGCTCTCTTTCTGAATCAACTCATTCAGCTCTTTAATATTAATTTCTGCCATACAAATTTATATTTTATTTTTGAATTGTAAATTTACAAATTTAAATTAAACCACTATTTTCACTTTTTCGACTTGCAAAGATAATGCTTTTTAGGAAAAAATAGTAGAAATATTATTAAAAACATAAAGAGCACTAAAAATATTGTACAAAAAACAATAAAAAATTAATATAATTATCATTCTGCGTAACCGATT